>JANQKO010000601.1 GCA_028281075.1 Alphaproteobacteria bacterium
TGCATCCCGACCAGGGCGGATCGACCTATCTGGCGGCAAAAATTAACCAGGCCAAGGATATATTGCTGGGCGTGTGAGGAACCATGGCCGGCGCGCCGGCGTGCGTGACATTGCTGCGTCTGTGATGGCCGGCACTTGCGTGCTCTCCGGCGCCATGGCAAAACCGCGCCGTCGCCGCGGAAATCGGCGTGTTTCCGCGTATTTGCGCACCTGACATGTTGCTGTCGTTAACGTTGTATTAACCATAAATCCGCGCGCCGCGAAGATCCCGGGACGCATAAGGAAATCGATGAAAGTTCGCAAAGCCGTCTTTCCCGTCGGTGGCCTCGGCACCCGGTTTCTGCCGGCGACCAAGGCGCTGCCGAAGGAGATGCTGCCGATCGTGGACAAGCCGCTGATCCAATACGCGGTGGAGGAGGCCCAGGCGGCGGGCGTCGAGGAGTTCATCTTCGTCACCGGTCGCGGCAAGAGCGCGATCGAGGACCATTTCGACTTTTCCTTCGAGCTGCAGGAGACGCTCGGTTCGCGCGGCAAGACCGAGGCGCTGAACTCGATCAGCGACTGGCTGCCGCCGGCGGGCCAGGTGGCCTATACCCGGCAGCAGGAGCCGCTGGGCCTGGGACACGCGGTATGGTGCGCCCGGCACCTGGTCGGCGACGAGCCGTTCGCGATCTTCCTGGCCGACGACCTGATTCTCAGCCGGACGCCGGCGCTGAAGCAGATGGTCGACGTCTTCGCCGAGACCGGCGGCAACGTGGTCGCCGTGATGGACGTGCCGCGCGCGCATACCAACCGCTACGGCATCCTGGACGTCGGCGCCGACGACGGCCGGCTGGCCGAGATCAAGGGCCTGGTCGAGAAGCCGCATCCCGACGCCGCGCCGTCCACGCTCTCGGTCATCGGCCGCTATATCCTGCTGCCCGAGGTGTTCGACTATCTGAGCGCCATGGAGCGCGGCGCCGGTGGCGAGATCCAGTTGACGGACGCCATGGCGAAGCTGATTGGCAAGTCACCGTTCCACGGCCTGCGGTTCGAAGGCCGCCGTTTCGATTGCGGCGACAAGCTGGGCTTCCTGCAGGCGACCGTGGCCTTCGGGCTGGAACGCGATGACCTGCGTGACGGATTGAAGACGTTTCTGAGCGAGATCACGACGGCCGGCTAGCCGCGGGCACCGGCGCGTCCGACTGACGCTGCGAGAAGGAGAGGGCCGCGATGCATGTGGCGATGATTGGGACCGGGTATGTCGGCCTGGTATCCGGCGCGTGTTTTTCCGAATTCGGCCATGACGTGGTCTGCATCGACACCGACGAGGCCAAGATCAGGACTCTGAAGGACGGCCGGATTCCGATCTACGAGCCGGGGCTGGACAAGCTGGTCGAAAGCAACGTGCGGGCGGAACGGCTGTCGTTCACGACCGACGCCGGCGAGGCGGTGGCGCACGCGGATGCCGTGTTCATCGCCGTCGGCACGCCCAGCCGGCGCGGCGACGGACATGCCGACCTGAGCTACGTGCATCAGGCGGCGCGCGACATCGCCCGGTATCTCGACGGCTATACGGTCGTGGTGACGAAATCGACCGTGCCCGTCGGCACCGGCAGCGAGGTCCAGGACATCATCCGCCAGGCCCGGCCGGATGCCCGGTTCGACGTCGCCTCGAATCCCGAGTTCCTGCGCGAGGGCGCGGCGATCGAGGACTTCATGCGGCCCGACCGCATCGTCGTCGGCGTCGACGGCGAGCAGGCCCGCGAGGTCATGCGCGAGCTCTACCGGCCGCTCTATCTGCGCGAGACGCCGCTGCTGTTCACCAGCCGGCCGACGGCGGAACTGATCAAGTATGCCGCCAACAGCTTTCTCGCCACCAAGATCACCTTCATCAACGAGATCGCCGACCTCTGCGAGCAGGTCGGCGCCAACGCGCAGGAGGTGGCCAAGGGCATCGGCCTGGACGGGCGCATCGGCGCGAAGTTCCTGCACCCCGGTCCCGGCTATGGCGGCAGTTGCTTTCCCAAGGATACGCTGGCCCTGCTGCGCACCGCCGAGGCGGTGGGCACGCCGTTGCGTATCGTCGGCGCCACCGTGCAGGTGAACGACGAGCGCAAGCGGCGCATGGCGGACAAGATCGCCGCGGCCTGCGGCGGTTCGGTCGATGGCAAGACCATCGGCGTGCTGGGCCTGACCTTCAAGCCCAATACCGACGACATGCGCGACTCGCCCAGCCTGGAAATCGTGCCGGCGCTGCAGAAGGCCGGCGCGACTCTGCGCGTCTACGATCCCGAGGGCATGCCGGAAGCCAGAAAGCTGCTGGACGACGTGATCTGGTGCGACAGCGCCTACGAGACCATGGGCGGGGCCGACGCGCTGACCATCATCACCGAGTGGAACGAGTTCCGGGCGCTGGACCTGGACCGCGTCAAGGCGCTGATGCGGGAGCCCGTGATCGTCGACCTGCGGAACATCTATCCGCCGGAACAGATGACGGCGGCCGGCTTCCGCTATGAATCGGTGGGACGGCCGCAGCCCGATGATGCCAACGACGTCGTGTCGAACGATGCGGCGGCATAGTTTCGACCCGACCGTCCTGCGCGAATACGACATTCGCGGCGTCGTCGGCGGCACCATCGGCGAGGCCGACGCCTATGCGATCGGCCGGGGCTTCGCGACCATCGCCGGCCGCGACGGTGGACGGCGGGTCTGCGTCGGCTATGACGGCCGCCTGACCTCGCCCGGCCTGGCGGACGCGTTGATCGAGGGGTTGCGGGCGGCCGGCGCCGACGTGCTGCGGATCGGCCGCGGGCCGACGCCGATGCTCTATTTCTCGGTCCATCACCTCGGCGCCGACGGCGGCATCATGATCACCGGATCGCACAATCCGCCGGACTATAACGGCTTCAAGATGATGCTGGGCAAGAAGCCGTTCTTCGGCGACCAGATCCAGGAGATCGGCCGGCTCGCCGCCGCCGGCGACTGGGCGGTCGGCGCCGGCGGCCTTGAGGACGTTTCCGTGTTCGACGCCTATGTCGACGAGCTGGCGGCGGCCTATACCGCCGACACGCCGCTCGCCGTCGCCTGGGATTGCGGGCACGGCGTCACCGGCGATACCGTGCCGGCCCTGATCGGGCGGCTGCCGGGCCGGCACTCGATGCTGTTCGAGCGGGTCGACGGCAGCTTTCCGGCGCACCATCCCGATCCCACGGTCGAGGCGAACCTGGTCGACCTGCAACGGGCGGTCGCCGACGAGCGGCTCGACGTCGGCATCGCCTTCGACGGCGACGGCGACCGGATCGGCGTGATCGACAATCTGGGGCGCATCCTGTGGGGCGACCAGCTTCTGGCGCTGCTGGCGCGCGACGTGCTGCGCACGCGGCCGGGGGCGACGATCATCGCCGACGTCAAGGCGAGCCAGGTGCTGTTCGACGACATCGCCAGGTCGGGCGGCCGGCCGATGATGTTCCGGACCGGGCATTCGCTGATCAAGAGCAAGATGGCCGAGGTCGGCGCGCCGCTCGCCGGCGAGATGAGCGGCCATATCTTTTTCGCCGACAAGTATTACGGCTTCGACGACGCGCTTTACGTGGCGGTGCGGTTCCTCGACATCGTCGCCCGCAGCGGCCGGACCGCGGCCGAGCTGCGCGACACCCTGCCGCAGGTCGTGAACACGCCCGAGGTGCGGTTCGACTGCGACGACGCCACCAAGTTCCGCATCGTCGAGGACGTCAAGGTGCGCCTCGCCGCCGCGCGGGCCGACGTCAACGACATCGACGGCGTCCGCGTGACCACGCCGGACGGCTGGTGGCTGCTGCGGGCGTCGAACACGCAGCCCGTGCTGGTGGTGCGCTGCGAGGCGGCGGACGCGGCCGGCCTGGACCGGCTGAAGACGGCGGTGAAGGAGGCGCTGGCGCCGAGCGGGATCGCCGCGCCGGCCGGCTTTTAGAAAGGCATCGCCGTCCGGTCCCTAACGGCGGCCGGACCAGGGCGAGAGATACCAGGCGAGCGCCAGCGACTGTGTCGCGATCGTGGTCCAGAAGGCGGCGGCATAGGCGGCGGCCGGATAGGCGCCGCCGGCGTCCGGCGGCCAGAGGCCGATGATGGCGCCGAGGCCGGCCTGGTAGCTGAAGGCGGCCGAGAACACCATGACGTTGGCCGCCGTGTTGACGCGGCCGATATGGGTTTCCGGAAAGTGCTGGGCGAGCGCCGCGAACACCAGCGACGTCAGGGTGGCGAGGAAGCCGTAGGCGCACCAGAGCAGATAGGTCCGGTCGGTGACCTGCAGCACGATGGCGACCTGCGACAGCACGAACAGGAACGCGCCGAGGCCGATGGTGCCGCTCAACGACAGGCCGAGGCGCTGCAGCAGGCCGGCGACCGCGCCGGACGAGGCCATGCCGACGGTCAGCGCCACCGCCATCAGCAGCAGGTGCCGGGCGACGCCGGCGCTGTCATAGCCGTTGACGTCGGCGAGCCAGGGTCCCGCCCACAGGCCCTGCACGGCCATGTTCGACGACGAGCAGGTGAACATCAGCGGCACGATGCGCCAGAAAAAGCGGTCGCGGTAGATCGCGCCCAGCGCCCGCATCTGCACGCGGAACGTGCCGCCCGACGCCGTGCCGGGCTTGTCGGGCACGACCAGGAAGATGAAGCCGGCCATGACGAAGGTGCAGGCGCCGAGCCCCACGAACAGCGTCCGCCAGTCGACGATGCCCAGCAGGTACTCGACCGGCACCGTCGAGCCGATGGCGCCGAGGCCGCCGCTCGACAGGTACCAGCCGTTGACCAGCGCGATCCGGGCGCGCGGAAACCACAGCACGATGGCCTTGAGCGCGGCCATCAGGCCGCCGGAGACGCCGGCGCCGATCAGCGCCCGGCCGAGCGTGAGCGTGGCGGCGTCGTCGCCGAACGCGAACAGCACGGCGCCAAGCGCGGCCAGCGAATAGAGTGCCGCCTGGACGCGCCTGGGCCCGAACCGGTCGAGCAGCATGCCGAGCGGGATCTGCGAGGCGGCGAAGGTCAGGAAATAGGCCGATGTCAGGAATCCCAGCTCGGCCGCGCCGAGGCCGATATCGGCGCGCAGGTGCGGCGCGACAACGGCGTTGATGGTCCGGAACAGGTAGGAGAAGAAGTAGCCGCAGGCGAACGGCAGGAAGACCACCAGCATGGCGCGGGCGAACGTCATCGATGGCGGAACCGCCCTTGCGTGACGCGTCATCGGGCTCAGTCGGCGCCAGCGCGCCGCGGCGCGAAGACCTCGACCGGCGCCCGCCGGCCCCTGAGCGTGATGGCGCCGAGGCTCTCGGCCTCGATACCGGACGGCAGCCGCAACCGGTCGTGCAGGTCCGCCGACATCAGCACCGGGCGGTCCAGTTCGCGGCAGGCCTCCTCCAGCCGGGCCGTGGTATTGACGGTGTCGCCGAGAACCACGATCTCCTGCTTCTGGTCGCCCATTTCACCGACCACCACCTGGCCGCAGTGAAGGGCGGCGCGAAATGTCGGCGCGACGCCATATTTGCGCAGGTATTCCGGCGCGCGGACGGCGAGATAGTCCAGCATGTCGAAGTAGCAGGTCAGGCAGCGCGCCCGGTCGACGCCGACCTCGAGCGGCCAGGTGACGATCACCTCGTCGCCGACATAAGTGTAGATCTGTCCGCGGGCGGCCTGGATCGGCTCGCCGAGATCGACGAAGAAATCGTTCAGCAGGGCATGAAACCGCAACGGCCCGATGCGCTCGGCGAGCCGGGTCGAGCCGACCAGGTCGGCGAACAGAAAGACGCGCGCCTCCTGGCGTGGGCGGTGATAGCGGCCGGCGACGAAGTTGGCGAGCACGTTCTGCCCCAGTAGCCGGTTGATCTCGATCAGCAGGTTGACGACGAAGGCCACCAGCAGCGACAGGGCGAAGGTGACCAGGAACTCGCGGCTCTGGAGGTTCCAGTGCCCGCCGTCCTGATAGGTGGCGAACAGCTCGGACCAGCCGATCAGGCTGGCCAGCACGCCGACGACGTAGAAGCTGGTCTTGGCGGCGATATGGACCGTGAACGGCGCCCGCCGCAGGCGCCGAAACAGCGGCTGGTCGTCCAGAATGAGATCGTAGCCGGCGCACCAGGCGCTGATGCTGGCACCCGTAAGCGCGCCCTGGACGATGCCGGCCCAGTAGATCTCGTCCGCCAGCGACGAGCCGATCAACAGGCCATAGACGGCGCCGCCCACCGTCGCGCAGGCGACGATGACGAAGAACAGGCGAAGCTCGCTTCTGCGACGGGCGCTGCGCGACATCCGGCACCGTTGTGGCAGGGCATTGACCCGGGGCGGGCTATACTATGCGCCGGCAAGGTTTTGAGAAAGGCGTGACGGTGGCGGTAAGCGGTGACGGCGCGATCGATGTTTCACCCGAGGTGCGCGCGGCGCTCGATGCCGGGCGGCCGGTGGTGGCGTTGGAATCGAGCATCGTCGCCCAGGGATTTCCGCGGCCCCGGAACCGCGAGGTCGGGCGCGCCATGTCGGCGGCGGTCCGCGACGGCGGCGCCGTGCCGGCGATGACGGCGGTGATCGACGGCCGGATCAGGCTGGGCCTGGACGACGCGGGACTGGACCGGCTGGCCTCCACGGACAGCATCAAGTGCTCGGCCCGGGACCTGGGCATGGCCATGGCGAGCGGCGCCACGGGCGCCACGACGGTTGCCGCGACCCTGCGTATCGCGGCCATGGCCGGGGTCCGGGTGTTCGCCACCGGCGGCATCGGCGGCGTCCATCCCGGCGGCGGGGCGGCCGACGTGTCGGCCGACCTGCCGGAACTGGGGCGTTGTCCGGTCGCCGTGGTCTGCAGCGGCGCGAAGTCGGTCCTGGACCTGCCGGCGACGCTCGAACGCCTGGAGACCGAAGGCGTGCCGGTGGTCGGCGTCGGCTGTGACGAGTTGCCGGCCTTTCACACCCGCGAGAGCGGCCTGGCGCTGAAATACCGCATGGACGATGTCGGCGAGCTGGCGCGCGCCGTGGCGGCGCACTGGTCCCTGCCGGGCGCCGGCGCGGTTCTGGTCTGCAACCCGCCGCCGGCGGATACCGCCATGGCGCGGGCCGAACTGGACGGCCTGGTCGGGCAGGCGCTGGCCGAGGCGGACCGCGACGGCGTTCGGGGCGATGCGGTGACGCCCTTCGTGCTGGCCGCGCTCAACCGGCTGTCGGCCGGCCGCACGCTCGAGGTGAACCACGCCCTGGCCGTCAGCAACGCGGCGCTGGCCGCGCGCCTGGCAGGGGCGATGGTGGCTTAGCCGTTGGAGACCGGGTCGGTGGCCGCGAGCGCCGCCGGCGGCACCGGTACGCAGCCGATCCGCTTGCGGGTCAGGGCCGCGCAGGCATCGCGCGCCTCGGTCTCGTCATAGCCGATGAGCCGTGCCCGATAGAGCCGCGAGGCGCCCTCCTGGAACGGCTCGATCGAGACCGCGCTGTGGGTGAGGTCGTCCGGCAGGGCGCCGGCCGCCCGGAGGACACGTTTCTGCGCCGATTCATACTGCTTGAAGGCGCCGACCTGGACCGCCCATTGGTTCTCGACATTGGCCGGCGCGAACCGGAACGAGGTCCGGCTGCCCTGCTCGACGGGCAGCTCGCGCGCCGGGGCCGCGCCACCGGCGGTCTCGATCGCCGCGACCGCGTCGCCGTCATGCGGTCGCGGCCGGAACCGCGGGGCCGGCGGGGTCATCAGCGCGGCGACCGCCCGTTCGCGCTCGATCTTGCGGAACGCCTTGTCGAGCAGGCCGCGCATGTGCCGGTCCCGGCTGCTGGCCGTGCGGCCGCCGATGACGACCCCGATCACGCGACGGCCCTGGCGTTCGACCGACGAGACCAGATTGAAGCCCGAGGCGCGGGTATAGCCGGTCTTGACGCCGTCCGTGCCGTCATACCGGCCCAGCAGGCGGTTGTGGTTGCGGAACGTGCGCTTGCCGTAGCGGAATTTGCGCTGCGAGAAGTAGTGGTAGTACTGGGGGAACGTGGCGTGAATGGCCTGGCCCAGCCGCGCCATGTCCCGCGCGGTGCTGAGCTGCCGGCGGTTCGGCAGGCCCGAGGCATTGCGGAAGGTCGTCCGCTTCATGCCGAGGTCACGGGCCTTGCGGGTCATGAGCTGCGCGAACTTGGCTTCCGTGCCGCCGAGATGCTCGGCGATGGTGGTGGCGGCGTCGTTGGCCGACTTCGTGACCAGCGCCAGGATCGCGTCCTCGACGCGGATCGTCCGACCGACCTTGAGGCCGAGCTTGGAGGGCGTCTGGCCGGCGGCCCGTTTCGAGACCTTGAGCCTGGTATCGAGCGTCAGCCTGCCGGCCTCGATCGCCTCGAAGGTCAGGTACAGCGTCATGATCTTGGTCAGCGAGGCCGGATAGACCCGCCGGTCGGGATTGCGCGCGTGCAGCACGCGGCCGGTTTCGCCGTCGATCACGATCGAGGCGTAACGGCGGGCGTCGGCGTCCCCGGAGACTATCAGGCCGGCCAGAAACAGCGCCAGTGTCAAGGCCGCCAGTCGCAGCGCCCGGCAGGTCGACGGCGAGACGTTTCGATCGTGATCGGTCAAGACGACCTCACGCCCGACGGCAACATCATCGGCCCGACTGACACATGGATCGAAATCCCATGATTCCTCTCGACGCGTAGAAAGACGACAAATACGTCCACAAGTCAAATACCCACCTTAAACCCGGCTCTTTTTAAACAGTCTCGCCAGCCGTGGTTAACATTGACTTGAAAGCAAACGTTTACCCTGCCAGGTAGGAGGTGATGCACTGGCGTATCCTGCTATTCCTACTATTGGCGAGCCTGGCCGCCGGCTGTGCCAGCCGTGGCGCGGTCGACGATCCGGTGGTCCGTAGCTTTACCTGGTTTCCCTATGTCGGTGGCGAGGACATCAAGGCCATCTGCGCGCCGGGCGCCAGCGACCGCTACCGTTTCGTCTATAATGGCGTCTGGGACGAGCAGGTCCGGACCTATGACATCGTCGGCAGCGCGACCGGACTGGGGGCGGTCGCCAAGGCCCGCGTCTTCGGCGAATTCGATCTGAGGAATTTCGCGTTGAGCAGTCCGCAATCCGTCTGGCGGGGCGCCGGTTCGCGCGCCAGCCTGACCGAAGACGCGTTCGACACGCTGCGCCGGATTGTCGCCGAGAGCCCGTTCGAGGGACCGACGCCGGACGGCCGGTTCCTGCGCTCGGACGAGTTCTACTGGGCGGTCAGCGCCTGTCGCGGCGGCCGGTTCCATTTCAATGCCTGGACCGGCGATATGGCCGGGTTCGCGGAATTGCCGTTCTTCGACCTGCTGCTGCCGCTTGACGGCACCGGTGTCGCCGTCAATCCGCCCCGCCGGCTCGACCTCGGACCGTTCGACGACGTGCCGCAGCGGTTCCGCACCGCCGGCGGCCCAACTCAGTATTTCCGGCTGCAGGTGGGCGCGAACGGCCTGCGGCTCGGGCCGGCGCTGTTCTGAAAGACCGTCCGAGGATGGCCCTGCCGGTCCGCTGTCCCGGAGAGGGTTAACGGCCGGGAAGGCGTCTCCCAGATGCATCGCAACATTTTTGTTGCGATGCACAAAAAGTTTCTTGACATGGGATCGGCATTGCCTATTTTTACGTCATGTTGCACTGCAACATCGGGCAGGACAGCGTATTCGTCGTGCAGGTTTCGTGTATCAAGCCAACGCATATTTGGGCTCAGGATCAGGAAATGACGACTAAATCGACCAAGAAGACCACCGACACGGCATCTCAGACCGTCGAGGCCGTGGTCACGGCCGGCCAGGAAGCCACCGAGAGCTTGATGAAGGCCGCCACCGAGAACTACGAGAAGATGTTCACCACCGCCAAGGAGAAGGTCGACGAGGCCGTGAAGGGCTACGACCAGTTCGCCGTCTTCGGCAAGGAGAACGTCGAGGCGTTCGTGGCCGCCGGCAACGTCGCCACCAAGGGCATGGAGAGCCTGACGGCCGAATGGCTGACGTTCGGCAAGCAGTCGATCGAGGACGGCATCTCGGCGACCAAGGCGATGATGGGCGCCAAGACCCTGCAGGAACTGATCGACCTGCAGACGGCGTTCACCAAGAGCTCGCTCGACTCGTTCGTGAACCAGGGCACCAAGGTGACCGAACTGACCGCCAAGGTCGCCCAGGACACCTTGGCGCCGATCAACGGCCGCGTGAACGCCGCCGTGGACAAGGTTGTCAAAGCCGCGTAACTGGCACCGCCATTGCGCGGATTGAAAGGGCCCGGTACCTCCTCCCACCGGGCCCTTTTTTAATGGGTTCATGCTAGGTTAGGTTCCGGTCGGCGATCGGCGCCGGCCGGTCATGGCGGTGCCGTCACCCGTTCCGCCGCGGCCGGCGGGATGCGGACAATTGCCCGTGGCCCCTTCCAATGGGCCTTCGATGCCCGATATTATGATTCGTGATTCAGACAGGCCTGAATATCCGTACCCACCATGAGCGACGAGGAGCGAAATAACGGACCGAAGAAGGGCAGTGGTACCGGCGTCGTCACGGCGACCAAGCCGAAAACCAAGAAGCCTTCGATGTATAAGGTGCTGCTCCTGAACGACGATTACACGCCCATGGAGTTCGTCGTTCATGTTCTGGAGCGGTTTTTCTTCAAAAGCCGCGAGGAAGCCACCGAGATCATGCTGCATGTGCATCGACGGGGCATCGGTATTTGCGGCGTCTACACCTATGATATCGCCGAAACCAAGGTCACTCAGGTGATGGAGTTCTCGCGTAAGCACCAACACCCGCTGCAGTGTACGATGGAAAAAGAATAGTGCCTTCATTTGCCGCCGAACTAGAGCAAAGCCTGCACCGCGCCTTGCGCTATGCGAACGAGCGGGGCCATGAATACGCCACGCTCGAGCATCTGCTGCTGGCGCTGACCGACGACAAGGACGCCGCCGCCGTGCTGCATGCCTGCAGCGTCGATCTCGACAGGCTGCGCGACCAGTTGGGCCGGTATCTGGACGAGGAGCTGGCCAGCCTGGTCGTCGATTCCGACGAGGACGCCAAGCCGACGGCCGGTTTCCAGCGGGTGATCCAGCGGGCGGTCTATCACGTGCAGTCCTCGGGCCGGGACGAGGTGACCGGCGCCAACGTCCTGGTGGCGATCTTCGCCGAACGCGAGAGCCATGCGGTCTATTTCCTGCAGGAACAGGACATGACCCGCCTCGACGCCGTCAGCTACATTTCGCACGGCATCGCCAAGTCGCCGGGCGCGTCGGAGAGCCGGCCGGTGCGTGGGACTGAAGAGGAGGGCGACGGTGATTCGAGCGTGAAACAGGGCGAGGAGGCGCTGACCGCCTATTGCGTCGATTTGAACCAGAAGGCCCGGTCGGGCCGCGTCGACCCATTGATCGGCCGGGCCAGCGAGATCGAGCGCACGATCCAGATCCTGTGCCGGCGGCAGAAGAACAACCCGCTGTTCGTCGGCGACCCGGGTGTCGGCAAGACCGCCATCGCCGAGGGGCTGGCGCGGCGGATCGTGCTGGGCGAGGTGCCGGAGGTCCTGAAGGAAGCGACGATCTATGCTCTCGACATGGGCTCGCTGCTGGCCGGCACGCGCTATCGCGGCGATTTCGAGGAACGGCTGAAGGCCGTCATCCAGGAGCTGGAGAACCACGACAACGCGATCCTGTTCATCGACGAGATCCACACCGTGATCGGCGCCGGCGCCACCTCGGGCGGCGCCATGGACGCGTCCAACATGCTGAAGCCGGCGCTCGCCAGCGGCACCATCCGTTGCATGGGCTCGACCACCTACAAGGAATTCCGCAGCTATTTCGAGAAGGACCGGGCGCTGCTGCGGCGGTTCCAGAAGATCGACGTGAACGAGCCGTCGGTGCCGGACGCGATCAAGATCCTGAAGGGCCTGAAGCCCTATTTCGAGGACTATCACAAGATCCGCTACACGGCCGAGGCGATCAAATCGGCGGTTGAGCTGTCGGCGAAATACATCAACGACCGCAAGCTGCCGGACAAGGCCATCGACGTCATCGACGAGGTCGGCGCGGCGCAGATGCTGCTGCCGGAATCGCGGCGCAAGAAGACAATCGGCGTGCGTGAGGTCGAGAACGTCGTCGCCAAGATCGCCCGTATCCCGCCGAAGTCGGTGTCGAAGTCCGACAAGGCCAATCTGATGAACCTGGAGACCGAGTTGCGGCGCAAGGTCTACGGCCAGGACGAGGCGCTGACGCAACTGGCCTCGGCGGTCAAGATGGCCCGCGCCGGGCTGCGCGAGCCGGAAAAGCCGATCGGCTGCTATCTGTTCTCGGGCCCCACCGGGGTCGGCAAGACCGAGGCCGCCCGCCAGCTCGCCGAGAGCATGGGCATGGAACTGATCCGCTTCGACATGTCGGAATACATGGAGCGCCACTCGGTCAGCCGTCTGGTCGGCGCGCCGCCGGGCTATGTCGGCTTCGACCAGGGCGGCATGCTGACGGACGCCGTCGACCAGCATCCGCATGCCGTCTTGCTGCTGGACGAGATCGAGAAGGCGCACCCGGATGTCTTCAACATCCTGCTGCAGATCATGGACTACGGGAAGCTGACCGACCATAACGGCAAGAAGGTCGATTTCCGCAACGTCGTCCTGATCATGACCACGAATGCCGGCGCCTCGGAGATGGCCAAGAGCGCCATCGGCTTCGGCCGCGATACCCGCGAGGGCGAGGACGAGGAAGCGATCAAGCGCCTGTTCACGCCCGAGTTCCGCAACCGGCTGGACGCGGTGATCCGGTTCGCCTATCTGGGCCCGGAGATCGTCTATCGGGTCGTCGACAAGTTCATCCGCGAGCTCGAGGATCAGCTCGCCGAGCGCAACGTCCGCTTCGAGCTGTCCGACGAGGCCCGCAAGTGGATCGCCGACCGGGGTTACGACCGGCTCTATGGGGCGCGACCGTTGTCGCGCGTGATCCAGGAGCACGTGAAGAAACCGCTGGCCGACGAGATCCTGTTCGGCAAGCTGGCCAAGGGCGGCCTGGTGCGCATCGCGCTGAAGGAAAACGCGCTGGCCTTCGACATCGTCGCGGATGTGAAGCCGGCCCGGCCGAAGAAGACCGGAACCCCGGACAAGTCCGACACCACGGGCGACAAGATCCCCGAGCCGGTGGTCTAGGCGAGGGAAAACGGCCTTCTGACCGTGATGGGGAAGCTGTCGCCGGATTGGCTTGACGCTGCCAAATGCCGCCTTCCTCAGAGCGTGTGAAAGAATTGCGCCGAAGGCACCCGGATTGTCATCCTGGCGAAGCCTGCCCCGGCGCAGGCCGGGGCCCGGCCACCGGCGACGGTCTCCCGCCACGGTCATAGCGGCGGTGCCCACCCCGGCGCGGGCCGGGGGCCGCCATGCATGGGCACCCAACCGCCGGCGCGGCGCTTGCCGGCGAAGCCCATGGATGCCGGCCTCCGCCGGCATGACGCCGGGGGATTTCTTCACACGGGAAATCAATAGGGACAGTCCCTAATAGATGAGGGAATCCCAAGGAATCCGAATACGCCCGGACTATTGCCCCGGTTACGCCGCTGGATGCTGGCCTGCGTCAGCATGACGGCTTCTTTCGGGCCGCGAGTAGTTCATTCACACGCTCTCAGCTTCCGTCCTGCTGCCGTTCGCCTTTTCGGAACGGCGCGAAATCCGCCAGAAAGTCGATCTCGCGGTCGACCTCGCGCCGCTCCTGTTCGAGGAAGCGGTCGACGGCGTCCCGGAACGCCGGGTCCCGGATCCAGTGGGCGCTGTAGACGTGCGCCGGGACATAGCCGCGAGCGATCTTGTGCTCGCCCTGCGCCCCGGCTTCGACCTTGGCCAGCCCGCGCGTGATGGCGAACTCGATGGCCTGGTAATAGCAGGCCTCGAAATGCAGGAACCGGTGGTCTTCGATGCAGCCCCAGTTGCGGCCGTAGATCGTGTCGGTGCCGAAGAAGTTCAGGGCGCCGGCGATGTAGCGTCCGGCCCGGCGGCACATGACCAGCGCGATCTTGTCGGCCATGCGTTCGCTGACCAGGCTGAAGAAGGTGCGGGTTAGATAGGGCCGTCCCCACTTGCGGCCGCCAGTGTCCATGTAGAATTCGTAGAAGGCGTCCCAGTGCTCTTCGCGGAGGTCCGAGCCCGTCAGCACTTGAACATCGACGCCGGATTCGAGCGCGCCCCGGCGCTCCTTCTTGATCGCCTTCCGTTTCCGCGAGGCGAGGTCATTCAGAAAATCATCGAAGTCGCCGTAACCGTTGTTGTACCAGTGAAACTGCTCGCCCGTGCGCTGTAGCAGGCCGCGTTCGCCGAGCCGGTTCCACTCGGCTTCGGTCGGAAAATTGATATGCAGCGTCGAGACGTCCAGGCGGCGCGCCACCTCCATGGCGCCGGCGATCAGGTTGTCGCGCACCTCGTCCGCCTGCGGGCCGGGCCGGGCCAGCAGGCGGGGGCCGGTGGCGGGCGTGAACGGCACGGCCACCAGCAGCTTGGGATAGTAGCGGCCGCCGGCGCGCTCGTAGGCGTCCGCCCAGCCGTAGTCGAAGATGTATTCGCCCTGGCTGTGGCCTTTCAGGTACATGGGCATGGCGCCGATCAGCCCGTGGCCGGGCTCCTCGACGACCAGGTGATAGACGCCCCAGCCCGTCTTCGCGGATGCCGAGCCGCTATCCTCGAGCGCGCTCAGGAAGGCGTGGCTGACGAACGGGTTGTCGCCGCCCGCGCAGGCGTCCCACTGTTCGGCCGGCACGTCGGCGATGCGGCTGATCGCCTTGATGACGACGCTATCGGGATCGGATTCGGCCATGGCGACAGTCTAGCATGCACCCGTTCGATGACAGTGTCCGACGCGGCGCGGCAACAGAACCGGTCACGGGCGGACCGCCTCGAATATCTGGTTGTCCGTGCAGCCCCGCGCCAGGGCGAGCTGGGCGGGCGTGCGGACGGTCCAGGTCAGCAGCGGCCAGCCCAGGCCGCGTGCCAGCCGCGGCGGCCAGAACGGCAGATCCAGGATGTCATAGGCGATGAAATGCGGCCGTGACAGCAGGCAGGTCAGCAGATGCGCGGCGGCGAAGCCGGCGGGGCCCGCGCGCTGATCGGGGTCGGTGCGGCTGCGCCGCGTGGCGATCTGGCCGCGGCAGACCTCGGGCGCGTGGCGCCGGAACCAGGCCAGCGTCAGCGGGTTGAACGACTGCACGGCATATCGGCCGCCATAGCCGGCCAGCGTCCGCCGGGTCGCCGCCGCCAGCGGGGCGGCGACCCGGCCGGTCTGCTTGATCTCCACCAGCAGCGGTACCCGGCCGCCGATCAGGCCGAGAATCTCGTCCAATGTCGGGATGGTTTCGTCGCTGCCGGAAACGCTGAGGCGTGACAGTTCATCCGCCTTGTGATCGGCCAGCCGGCCGCTGGCAGCCGTCACGCGGTCCAGCCTTTCGTCATGGAAGACCATGACCGTGCCGTCGGCGGACAGCCTGACATCGAGCTCGATACCGTAGCCCGCGGCAATGGCGGCGGCGAACGCGCCGCGGGTATGCTCGGGCACGCCGGCATCCGCGTCATGCAGGCCGCGATGGGCGAACGGCAGGTCCGTGAGCCAGTCCGGCGCACGCGTCATGCAAACTCGAAGACCGCGTCGAGCTCGACGGAGATGTTCATGGGCAGGCTGGGCGCGACGGTGACGCTACGGGCGTGACGGCCATGGTCGTCCAGCACGTCGGCGAGCAGGCCGGAGGCGGCATCGACGACGAGATGGGCGTCCGCGTAGCCCGGTGTCGCGTTGACGAGGCCGAACACCTTGACGCAGCGCCGGATCCGGTCGAGGTCGCCGGCGAGCGCGTGACTTGCGTGCGCCAGCAGGTTCAGCGCCGTCAGCCGGGCCGCGGCGCGGCCGTCATCGAAGGTGACGTCGCGGCCGATCTTGCCGGCGCCGCGCAGTTCCCGTCCCCAGGTCGGGCCGACGCCCGAGACCCAGATCTGTCCGCCGGTGACGACGTAGGGCACGTAGTTGCCGGCCGGCGGATGTTGCGGCGGCAGCTCGAGGCCAAGCTCGGCCAGGCGTCCGGTGACCCGTTGCCCCACGTCAGGAAATCTCGAACACCGCGTCGACCTCGACCGGCACGCCGCGCGGCAGGGCGTTGCTGCCGACGGCGAAACGCGCGTGCCGGCCGGCGTCGCCGAACACCTCGACCATCAGGTCGGAAGCGCCGTTCACGACCTCGGGGTGCTGGGTGAAGTCGTCGGCGCAATTGACGAAGCCGCCCAGCTTGACGCAACGGACGACCCGGTCGAGGTCGCCGCCGCAGGCCGCCTTGACCTGGGCGATGATGTTGAGGGCGCAGATGCGGGCGATGTCCTTGCCCTCGGCCACGGAATAGTCCATGCCGACCTTGCCCGTGTGCTTGATTTCATCGCCGGTGAAGGGGATCTGTCCGGCGACGAAGACCAGATTGCCGCTGATCACGAACGGCACGTAGTTCGCCGCCGGCGCGGGCGCGTCGGGAAGATCGATGTTGAGTTCTTGCAGGCGCGCGTCGGTTCTGCCGGCCACCATTCGTCTCCTTCTTCGGTAGGCGGAAAATGCCGTTGTCGGCGTCGTTGACGGGAGCATCATAATGACGGGACGCGGCGGGCCAAGCGGAAACCGAATGTTTCACGCTCGCAAAGAACGGAACGCGCACATATGTCTATCCCATGTATGTCCACCCCATGTTCGATGACGAGACGGCAGCGGGCGGTAATCGATGAATGACGTCAGCCGGACACCTGATATGAGCGCCGCGGACGCGGCGCTCGCCGCCGGGTTGAGCGACTGGATCCTGGCCCAGGGGCTGCGCGGGACGGCGATCCGCGACCTGATCGAAGGCTTCTGCGACAGGCTGTCGACGGCCGGTTTTCCGCTGCGCCGCGCGTTCGCCTCGTTCCAGACCCTGCACCCCCTCTATTCGGGCTATGGCTTCATCTGGCGCCGGGCCGAGGCGGGCGTCGAGGAGAACAGCTTCCTGCGCCAGAACATCACCTCGCCGGCCTGGACCGAGAGCCCGTTCTTCTACATGCTGGAAAACGATGTCGGCAGGCTGCTCGCCCGCCTGGACGAGCCGGCGGACCGCGAGTTCCCGGTCTACGACGATTTTCGCGCCGAGGGCGCCACGGGCTATCTCGCGCGGCTGGTCGGCTTCGGCGAGCTGGACATCAACAAGGACAAGTCGGGCGGTGTCGCCTATTCGTTCCTGACCGACCATCCCGGCGGTTTCACGGCCGCGCATGTCGCGGTTCTCGAACAGTTGATGCCGGTCCTGAGCCTGGCCATCAAAGCGCGGTCGACCTATCAGATCGCGACCGAGATGCTGGGCACCTATATCGGCCATGATGCCGGGCAGCGGGTGTTCAGTGGCACGGTCGAGCGCGGTGACGTGCAGACCATTCGCGCGGTGATCTTCTTCGCCGATCTGCGCGGGTTCACCCGGCTCTCCGAGACCATGGACGGCGGCGACGTCGTCGCCATGCTGGACGACTACATGGACGCGATCGCCCGGCCGCTGCTGGCGCGGGGGGGCGAGGTGCTGAAGTTCATGGGCGACGGCCTGATGGGCACGTTCGAGATCGGCGAGGCCGATCCGGGGGACAGGTGCGAGGCGGCGCTAACCGCGACATGCGGCGTGATGGCGGGGCTGTCGGCCTTGAACGCGGCCCGCCGGGCGGCCGGCCGGCCGGTGATGGCGCTCGACGTGGCGCTGCATCTGGGCGACGTGCTTTATGGCAATGTCGGATCGGAAAGCCGGCTCGATTTCACCGTCATCGGGCCGGCCGTCAACGAGGCCAGCCGCATGGAAGCGCTGTGCCGGCCGCTGAACCGCAGCCTGCTGGTGTCGGAAGCCTTCGCCAGCGCGGCGGCGCCGGGCTGCCGCGACCGGCTGGTGCCGATCGGCCGTCACCGGCTGCGCGATATTCCCGGCGAGCGGGCGCTGTTCACCGCCGAAGTCGACGATTGCCCTGGCGCCGCGCCCTGATATTGGCCTGCGCCGTGACCTCGACCCGCTGGCCCGCGCCGACGCGTTCGCGCTTGTTGGCGTACATGTCCTGATCGGCCCGCTGCAGCAGCGTCTCGGGATCGTCCTTGTCGCCATAGACGGCCGCCCCCATGCTCGCCCGGATCGGGATCGTGATGCCGTTATGGCGGGCGAACGAGCGGTTCAGGATGCGTTGCAGCGCCTGCGCGCGGTCGCCGCCGTTGGCGCCGTCGGCCTGCACCAGCACGGCGACGAACTCGTCGCCGCCGAGCCGGGCGACGATGTCGCTTTCACGGACGTTGGCGGCCAGCAGCGCGCCGACCTGCCGCAGTACGGCGTCGCCGGCGGCATGGCCCAGCCGGTCGTTGATCGACTTGAAATCGTCGAGGTCGAGATAGGCGAGGATCCCGGAGCCACGGTGCCGGCTGGCCAGGGCCAGCGTGCGCCGCAGCGTCTGCTCGAAGCCGCGGCGGTTGGCGAGCCCGGTGAGCTCGTCCGTTAGTGACAGCGATTCGAGATGCTGGATCCGGACCGACTGGTCGGCGATGATGCGGCGTGCCTCCTCGGCGGCCGACAGCGCTTTTTTCAGGAGCGCCCAGGCGTCGACGTCGTCGCCCGGCTCGGCCGGCACCATGCTGGCCGGCGGCAGGCCGGCGAGCAGGGCGGATTCGGATATCAGCTTTTCCTCCGGCAACGACACGGCGGCTTGATGCGACATTGCTTCTCCTTCCCCCCAAGAACAACCAGGTACACGGTCCATCGTCGGCGTGTCCGCAAGTCGCTTCCCAATTAGCAATCGTTGTGCCAGTGGCAGAACCGCGCGAAACCGGGGCTTCCGGCGCCGCGCGCGGCAGGAATTGCCGTGAACGGACTGGCTGGACGGCAAATCCCGCCGGGTGGCGGGTGATCGTAATTCGCCACGCACCGCACCATATACTAGGCTCGATACTAGGCTCGACCGGCCGGGCGGGGGGGATGTGGAGCTTATCCGCATGAAGCTGTTTTCTTCGGTATTTGTTGCCGTTCTGATGGCGGTGGCGTCCGCCCACGGCGCGGGCATCGTGCTGCAGCCGCATCGCGCGATTTACGATCTCCAGCTTAAACGCACGGCGAGCGGCAGCGGTATCGAGCGGCTCGACGGCCGGCTGGTGGTGGAATTCCAGCCGGATTGCGAGGGCTACGGGTTCAGCCAGCGCATCATCATGCGGATGATGAATTCGGACGGTCAGGAAGCGGTGAACGACTTCCGCGCCGCGACCTGGGAAAACACGGCCGGCACGAAGTTCCGTTTCAATGTCCGCACCATGGTTGACGGCACCGTGGTCGAGGAAAGTAGCGGGCGGGCGCGACTGCGATCGCCGGGTGGCGCCGGCACCGTCGATTTCAACGATGATGCGACCGCCGGCGTGCCGTTGCCGGCGGGCACGGTGTTTCCGGTCGCGCACACGATCGCCATCCTGACGACGGCGAATGCCGGCGGCCGCGAGCTGGAGATCAAGCTGTTCGACGGGGCCGGCGCCGACGGCCGGTTCGACACCTTTTCCTGGATCGGCCCGCGGGACGGCGGCCCGGCGCCGGCCGGCGACCGGTTCGACATCATCGCGGACATCGCCTCCTGGCCGGTGCGCATGGCCTATTTCCCGTTCGGCGATCAGGTCGGAGTGCCGGACTTCGAGATCGGCTTCCGGCTGTTCGCGAACGGTGTCTACGGCGATATCGTGCTGGATTACGGCGATTTCGCGCTTGACGGCACCCTGTCGCGCCTCGACCCCCTGCCGCGACCTTCGTGCTGAGAACGGCCGCTAAGGACCGTCGTCCGGCGGCCTGGATGGCTTGTCGCCGAGCGCGCGGCCCTTGGCGATGATGTCCGTACCGAACTTCGCCCGCACCGCGTCGACCGCCCGTTCGGCGCCGGCCCGGCGGCCGGCCAGGGGATCGGCGAGATCGAGCGGGTCGGCGTCGTCGCCGGGCGTGATGTTGCTGACCCCGACGCCGAGCAGGCGATAGGCGGTGCCGTCCGCCTCGGCGGCCAGGAGATCGCGCGCGGTGCGGTAGAGGACGTCGGCGAGCTGCGTGGGATTGGCCAGCCGGCGGTTGCGCGTGCGAATCCGGAAGTCGGCCGACTTCAGCTTGAGAACGACGGTGGCGCCGGCCAGCCTCGACCGCTTCAGCCGGGCCGCCACCCGCTCGCACTGTCGCCAGAGAATGGGGTCGAGCGTCGCCAGCGCCGTGATGTCGCGCTCGAACGTGGTCTCCGAGGAGACGCTCTTGGTGGCGGCCCGCGGATCGACCCGCCGGTGGTCCTCGCCGCGGGAGAAGCGCGCCATGCGCTGGCCCATGGCGCCGTAGCGCTTGATCAGGGATGCTTCGTCTAGTTGCTGGAGCTGGCCGACCCGGCGAATGCCGTCGGCCGCCAGCTTGCGCTGCAGCGCCTTGCCGGCGCCCCAGATGATGCCGACCGGCTGATCGGCGAGGAACGCGACTGCCTCGTCGCGGCCGATCACGGCGAAACCACGCGGCTTGTCCAGGTCGGAGGCGATCTTGGCCAGGAACTTGTTGTAGCTGAGGCCGACGGACGCGGTGACGCCGACCTCGTTCTCGATCCGTCCGATGATGGCGGCCAGCGTCGCCGCCGCGCTGCGCCGGTGCAGGGCCTCGGTGCCGGTCAGGTCCAGAAACGCCTCGTCCAGCGACAGCGGCTCGACCAGCGGCGTGTAGCCGCGCATGATCGCGCGCACCTCGCGGCTGACGGCGGCATACTTGTTCATATCCGGCCGGATGACGACGGCGTCCGGGCAGGCGCGCAGGGCCTTGAACATGGGCATGGCGGAGTGCACGCCGTAAGTGCGGGCGACATAGCAGGCGGCGCTGACGACGCCGCGCCGGCCGCCGCCGACGACGACCGGACGGTCGCGCAGGCTAGGGTCGTCGCGCTTCTCGACCGTGGCATAGAAGGCGTCGCAGTCGATATGGGCGATCGACAGCCGGTTCAGCTCCGGGTGACGGATGAGGCGCGGCGAGCCGCAGGCCTCGCAGCGCGGCGCGCCGTCGTCGGGTTCGGCGAGACAGTCGCGGCAGAAGGCGGCCGCGCCGGTCATGGCGCGTCGGCCGGCCAGAGCCAGGCGGCGCCGCGCACGCCGCTGGAATCGCCATGCTGCGCCGGCGCCAGGCGGGTGGCGACCATATCCGAGAAGATATACGCGTCCCACAGCGCCGGCACGGTGCCATAGAGGCGGTCGATGTTGGACAGGCCACCGCCCAGCACCACGATGTCGGGGTCGAGGACATTGATGACCGTGGCGAGCGCCTTCGCCAGCCGGCGCTCGTAGCGCGCGAGGCTGGCCTCGGCCGCCGCGTCTCCGGCCTGGGCGCGGTCGGCGATGTCCTTCGCGGTCAGGTCCTGTCCGGTGCCGGCGGCATGGTCGGCCGCCAGGCCCGGACCGGACAGGAACGTCTCGATACAGCCACGCTTGCCGCAATAGCAGGCGGGACCGGGCGCCTCGCCGGCGTCCGGCCAGGGCAGGGGGTTGTGACCCCATTCGCCGGCGATGCGGTTCGGTCCGGCATGGACCCTGCCGTCGATGGCCAGCCCGCCGCCGGTCCCGGTGCCGAGAACGACGCCGAAGACCATGTCGGCACCGCTGCCGGCGCCGTCCACGGCCTCGGACAGGGCGAGGCAGTTGGCGTCGTTTTCCAGGCGGACCGGTTGTCCCAGCGCCTGGCGCAGGTCGCGCTCGAACGGCCGGCCGATCAGCCAGGTCGAGTTGGCGTTCTTGACCCGGCCGGTCGCCGGCGAGATCGCGCCCGGAATGGCGATGCCGATGCCGGCGACCTCCGACCGCGCCGCGTGCGCGGTGGCGTCGACCAGCTCGCGGATGGCGGCCACGGTGGCGTCGTAGTCGCCGCGCGGACTGCCGATGCGGCGACGCGCCCGCGTCTGGCCGTCGGGTCCGAGCGCCAGGGCCTCGATCTTGGTGCCGCCCAGATCGACGCCGATCCGCGCCGCGCTTGGTTCGCTCATGTCGGCGGATTATACCAGGGGAACGACGCAGGGGTTAGGCCGCCGATGAACGAACTCGTCCGCCGATCCAGCGCGCCCTGGGCGTTCAGGCTGGCGAAGCTGCTGATCCGCGCCGGTCTGCCCGGCGGCTACCGGTTGCTGGACATCGCCCGGCGGCGGGCGTGGCTGGACTGTGTCGTGCGCTGGCCGGTCGGCGCCGGTATCGGGCTCGACGTGCCACTCTACCGGCCGGAGAATCCGTGGGACCGGCGGGACGTCCTGGCCTACGACCCGCCGCTCATCGACGATCTGGTCCGCGTCGCCGCCCGGTTTCCGGCACCATGTGTGCTGGTCGACTGCGGCGCCGACATCGGCACGATATCGGTCCTGGTCGCGGCCCGCGCGCCGGGATTGGCACGCATCATCGCGGTGGAGCCGAACGCCGCCGCCTTCCCGGTCCTGAAAGCGAACATCGCCGGCCTGCCGGTCGCCGGCGAGGTCTGCCGGGCCGGTGTCGGCGCGTCGGCGGGACGCGGCGTCCTGCGCAGTCCGCCGCATGACGGCTCGGCTCATGCCAGCTTCGTGGAACCGGCGACCGCCGGCGACATCGAGATCATCCGCGTCGACGATCTGGGGATCGATCCGGGTGGCAGCGTCATTTTGAAGGTGGACGTGGAAGGCGGCGAGTTCGACGTGCTGAAGGGCGCCGCCGGAACGTTGCGCGCGGCCGGGGCGTTCGCGGTGTCGTTCGAGGCCCAGGTCGACCAGGCCCGGCGCACCGGCATCGAGCCGATGGAGATCCTGCGGTTCCTCTGCGCGATCCGACCGTGCCGCTATCACGTCAGCGACCTGCCCGACCTGGTTCTGGACCCCGACCGGCCCTTTTTCGCGCAGATCGGCCGGCCGGAATCGTTCGGCTACAACATCCTTTGCTATTCGGATCCGGTGACGGCCGACGGCCGGCCGGGTTGAACCGGCTTCAGGTCACCAGGTCGATCAGGCGCGACAGGCGCCAGCGCCGGTTCACTTCATAAATGGCCGCCAGGCTGGCCATCAGCAGCACCAGCGACAGGGCGAACAGGACGTCTTCCGAAAACAGCAGAACCCGATCCAGGAAATAGAGCACGGTCGAGCCGCCGAAGAACACCACGAACCACGGCACGAACCAGACCAGGAATATCAGCAGCGGCCGGATCAGATGGTATTTGATCGACAAACGCATGGGATAAGCTCGCCTCTACGCCGACACGCCGGTTTATTTGTCGCGGTGCAGTCCGTTGATACCATTCACCGCCAATCGGCGGGTGTGATCGACGAACGTCAAATTGGTTGCAAAAACAGCCATGCGCGAAAACGCCACTAAAGAGTACGACGACTGGAATTTCTCTTTGGTTAAGGCGTTGGCCGTTTATGGTTTCTTTTTTCTTGTTGAGATTTTCTGCAATATGAAACGGCGATGTGTGACTTGTCTGTGAGCGTCGTCACTCGGGCCGGCAGACCCGTTTTCGAACGGATTCTCAGAGTCTGTTTGAAAATGGGCCTGTCAGCCCATTTTCTCGGCGGCACCGGCCCGCTCCCCCACCCGCCACGTGGCACCATGGCCATGCCGATGGCGATGCGCATCGGCACCG
>JANQKO010000602.1 GCA_028281075.1 Alphaproteobacteria bacterium
TGCCCTGTCGACAGCACGGCGCCGCGCAGACCATGATGGTGGGGAGAAAGGCGGGCTAAGGCGACGGGTTGCGTTCGACCGTCCCGGCCAGCCGCTGCAGGACGTCGCGGGCGTCATAGGCCTCGGGCGTGTCCGCCGGCTTCTCGCCCTTGCCGACAATGATGTTGGCGAACGCCTGATACCGGTCTCTCGGCCGTGCCGTCGCCGTCGAGAAGCCGCCAAACCCGTGCGAATGGACGTGACGGAAGGAATGGAACCCGGGATGGCCGCCGAAACCGGAAAACGTCGTGTGGTAGGTGGTACTGCGCTCGGTATCCGTGTCGGCGACAATGAAATAGTCGTTGCCGCTGGCCAGCGTCACCTCGGCCGCGCGGTAGAGCAGGTAGTTCTCGACGGTCTCGCGCGGGGTCAGGCTGTTGCCGGAGAATGAAATCCGGTAACGATTGGTTTCAAGCGCCTGCTCGGCATAGCCGTTGCCGTCGACGGCCGGCTGATAGGGCGTCGGGGTGCCGCACGCCGCCACACCCAACACCAGGACCAGACTTGCGATGCGCATCAAGGGTCTCACGTTCACCTCGCTCGAAGGCCTGCGGGACATCCTCATGCATCAGTATATAGGGTGCCTGGCGTATGCCTCAAACGGCCGGTCGGGGCGTGTCGCCGTGCGGACGCGCCCGTCAGGTTGGCATCGAAACATTGTGCATTCATGCGCTGATCTACCTATAACCATGATTCTTGCCGATTAGGCGACAAGCCATCAGCAAATTGGCGTGAAACCTGTTTTCGGCACGGCCGGATCGTTCGCGAGATGACTTGTATGAGGAGGATGGAATGAAGGGTGACAAGAAAGTCATTCAGATACTCAACGCGGTGCTGAAGAACGAGCTCACCGCCATCAATCAGTACTTTCTGCATTCGCGGATGCTCAAGGACTGGGGCATCGGCAGGTTGGCCGAATACGAGTACGACGAATCGATCGACGAGATGAAGCACGCCGACCGCCTGGTCGAGCGGATCCTGTTCCTGGACGGCCTGCCCAACCTGCAGGATCTGGGCAAGCTGATGATCGGCGAGGGCGTGAAGGAGATCCTGGAATGCGATCTCAAGCTCGAGCAGCAGGCGATCCCGGCGCTGCGTGACGGCATCGCCCATTGCGAGAAGGTCGGCGACTATGTGACGCGGCACCTGCTGCGCGAGATCCTCGGCAGCGAGGAAGAGCATGTCGACTTCCTGGAGACCCAGTTCGACATGATCGAACGCATGGGCATGGAGAACTACATCCAGCTACAGAGCAAGCCGGCCGAGGATTGACGCCCCTTACCTAGCGGGAGGGGGCACGCGCGGGCGGCAGACCCGATCCAACCGGCCTCTCCCGGCCAGAACGCGGCTGATCCACGGGAACCAGCCGGGGCGTTAACGACGCACGCGCCGACACCGGCGCCGCCGATGGCGCGCCCATGATCCGGCGTAGCCGACGGGCCGCCAGCAGGATGTCGCTCGGCTTCAGCGCCGGCCAGCAGTACATCTGCGTCCCGGCCTCAACCCACGGCCCGGGCCGGATAGACCATCGCCGGCGCCTCGGCACCGCCGTGGCCGTGCACGCGGTCGATCAGGTCCTGGGCGACCGCGAGGCACTGGCCGCAGTTGGGACCGTCGCCCAGCGCGTCGTAGGCCTTTCTGGCACAGCGGATGCCGGATCTCGCCATGTCCCGGATCTCGGCATCGCGGTAGCCGTTGCAGATGCAGACGTACATTCACATCTCCTGTAGGGCTAATCTGGCAGATGTGCGAATGATTGTCAATTTCACGATAGGGTAAAAAGACTTAAGATTTCCTATCCGCGGTCTCCATCAGCCGGTGCCGCCGCCACGGCCGGTCACCAGCGGTAGCGCAGGCTGGCCGTCACGGTCTGGTCGATGCCGTAGAAGCAGGCATTGGGGCTGGAACACGAGGCCACGTGCCGGTTGTCGAACAGGTTCGCGGCGTTCACCGCGAGGGTGACGTTGCCCCAGTCATAATGGATGGCCGCGTCGACCAGGACATAATCGTCGACTTCCAGCGTGTTCGCCGCGTCGGCGAACGTCGTGCCCTTGTAGCGCAGGCCGGCGCCGAAACCCAACCCGCTCAGCGGACCGGTCCGGATGGTGTAGTCGGCCCAGACGGAGGCCAGGTGCCGCGGCACCGTCGTCGGCCGGTTGCCTTCGTCGCCCCTGTTGCTTTCGGTGATGTCGACGTCCTGATAGCTGTAGCTGCCGATCACGTCGAGGCCGATATCGAAGCTGGCGACCGCTTCCACCTCGACGCCACGGGACCGCACTTCGCCCGTCTGGATCGTGTTGATGGCGTTGTCCGGGTCCGGCGTGCGCACGTTCTGGCGCGTCAGATGAAACGCCGCGACGGTGATGAAGCTGTTCCAGCCGGGCGGCTGATACTTGGCGCCGACCTCGAACTGCTCGCCCGTTTCCGGCTCGAAGGCGTCGCCGACCGCGTTCGTGCCGACGATGGGCAGGAAGGATTCGGCATAACTGGCATAGGGCGCGAGGCCCATGTCGAACAGGTGGACGATGCCGGCCCGCCAGGTGAATTCGCTGTCGTCCTGCTCGGCCTTGGTGCCGTTGAGCAGGTTGTCGCGGTCCGAGGACACGAAATCCTGCCGGCCGCCCAGCGTCAGCACCCAGGAATCGCCGAACCGCAATTGCTCCTGGGCATAGATGCCGATCTGCTGCTGCACGGTCTTGTTGTTGGTGCTGACGGACGGCGTCGGTATGTCGGCGCCATAGCTCGGATCGAAGATATCGATGTCCGGCGCCGCGCCGAAGCGTTGCCGGTCGACCAGGTCGTAATACTGATAGTCCAGCCCGACCAGCACGGCGTGACTGGCGGGCCCGGTGGTGAATTCGACCTGCGCCTGGTTGTCGATCGCGAACAGATCGGTCTCGCCCTCGGCGGTAAAGGCGAACCGGTTGAGGGTCCGGTCGTCCGTCTGCAGGCCGCCGCCGAACGCCGTCCGGTAATCCGTGTCGAGACTGTCGTAGCGGGCGTTCTGGCGCACCACCCAGGCGTCGCCGATCCGGTGCTCGAACAGGTAGCCGAACGCGGCGTTGGTCCGGTCGAAGCCGTCGAACGAGGTCTCGCCGATGAAGCGGCCGACCGGGACGGTGCCGTTGGGATTGCCCAGCAGGGTGCCAGAGGCCGGCAGGAACTGGTTGGTGGCGCCGGTGCTGTCTTCCTGATACCGGCCCAGCAGGGTCAGCGTCGTGCCGTCGCGCGGCCGCCAGGTCAGCGCCGGCGCGAAGAACAGGCGCTCGTCGTCGATGAAGTCGACCTGCGTTTCACTGTCGCGGGCGAGGCCGGTCAGGCGGACGAACACCTGGTCGCCCTCGACGATGGCGCCGCCGATGTCGAACTTGCCCTCGAGATGCTCGAACGTGCCGGCCTCCAGTTCGACCTCGCCGAAGTCGTCGGGGGTGGGCCGCTTGGTCACCAGATTGACCAGGCCGCCCGGCGTGCCCTGGCCGTAGAGAACGGAGGCCGGACCGCGCAGGACCTCGACACGCTGCACGCCGTAGAGGTCCGGCCGGAACTCCGCGAACGCGAACGAGCGGAGCTGGAGGCCGTCGCGGAAGACGCCGGTGCCGGACTCGTCGAAACCGCGATACTGCAGGAAATCGACCCGGCTGTCGTTGCCGAACACTTCGCCCAGAACGCCGGGTGAATAGCGCAGGGCGTCGTTGATGGTGTTGACGTCCTGGGCGTCCAGCCGGTCCTGGGTGATCACGGACACCGATTGCGGCGTTTCGATCAGCGGCGTATTGGTCTTGGTGCCGGTCGCGCTGCGGTTCGCGACATAGCCGTCCACCGGGCCAACCGCGCTTTCGGACTCGCCTTCCACGGTGATCGGCGCCAGCCGGATCCGGTCGCCGCCGTTGCCGCCGCTGTCGCCCGCCCGCTCGACGGTCACGGCATCGGCGGACGTGTAGCGGCCGACCAGCCCGCTGCCGGCGAGCAGCCGTTGCAGCGCGTCCTCGGCGGTATAGCGGCCCTTCAGCGCCGGCGCGGTGTGATCGAATGCCGACCGCTCGGTGTAGAGCACCTGGACGCCGGTGACGGCGGAGAAGTCGGCGATCGCCCGCGGCAGCGGCTTCGACTCGATGTCGAAGGTGAAGGTCCGCGCCGCCTGGGCGATCGCCGCGTTCGGCGACGGGGTGTCCGCTTCGCGCCCGCCGCCCGCCGCGTTCGCCGCCGCCGGCTGCATCGGTATTGACAAGAACGCGAGACCGGCCAGCACGGCGGTCAATGTCGTGTTGCGGCGGCGTGGCATTCCTGCGGGCCGGGTCTGCATGATCGACTGCTCCATTCACGGTTCATGGAATGAGACGAGATTGCGTCGCATTCGCATATCCCGTATGACGGAGCGGCGGTCGTGAATCCCCCAGTCAGGAAACGAAATAATTTCCGGCCGCCGCAGCCGGCCGCGGACCGCCGCTCGTCAGTGCAGCAGCACCAGGTAGTCGGTCAGTCGGGTCACCCGAACGGGCAGGGTATCGGCGATGACGGTCAGTGCCGCGTCGGGGTCGTCGGTTCGAAACACGCCACTGATCTTGAGGCCGTCGAGATCGCCGTCGACGACGACGATGTGGCCGTTTCGGTAGCGGTTCAGCTCGGCCGCCACATCGGCCAGTGGCGTGTCGTAGAAGACGAGCTGGCCCCGTTGCCAGGCCGTCACTTGGGTGCGATCGAAGCGAACGGGCCGGGCCACCCCGCGCGTGGTCAGCCGGGCCTGTTCGCCCGGCGACAGGGTGACGGGCGTCGCCGGCGCCGAGGCCGGCGTCAGCGCGATCTGGCCCTCGAACAGGCTGACCACGGCGACGTCATCGTCGACGCGAATGTCAAACCGCGTGCCGACAACGCCGACGGTGCCCATCGCGGTTTCGACGACGAACGGCCGGCCGGCATCCATCGCCACGTCGAACCAGGCCTGGCCCTTGAACATCCGCACGCGGCGGCGGTCCGGATTCAGGTCGACGGCGACCGCCGTGTCGGTATTCAGCCGTAGGTGGCTGCCGTCGGCCAGGTCCAGCGGCGACTGCTGGCCGGCGGCCGTCGCATAATCGCTCAGCAGGCCGCTGACGATATCGTCCTGGAACGCCAGGCCCGCGATGGCCAGCAGAACCAGGCCGGCGGCAAGCCCGGCCAGACGCGACATGGCTGGCCGCCGCCATCGCGGCGGCCGCTTCGGAACGGCCCGCGCCTGGTCCCGCAGCAGGGCTTCGACGGGAACGGCCAGTCGGTCCCAGAGCCGCCTCGTTTCTGCGTAGGCCGGACGGTGCCGGGGGTCGGCCGCCAGCCAGCGCTCGAAGTCCGCGCGCGCGTCCGACGCGGTGCCGGGACGCAACGCGGTGTCGCGCATGCGGGCATGCCAGACCGCCGCCTCTTCCAGCAGCGCCTGGGGGACATCGTCATGTCCGTCATCCCGGTCTTGGGGTGTCATGCCGTTCACGCTTCCGTCCGTTGGTCCGACGTGCCGGCGCGGCGCCGGTCGGGGCGTCGGCGGCGGTTCATGTCATTATGACGGCGCCGCGGCGGTGAATCCCCCAGAACCCGGCGCGGGATGTCGTGGCCGACCCGCTCAGACATCGCGTCCGGCCTCCCGCAGACGCCGCCGGCAGTGGATCATGGCGCGTGCGATATGTTTTTCCACCGTCTTCTCGGAAATCCCCAGCCGCGCGGCGATCTGCCGCATGGTAAGGCCGTGCCCGCGGTAGAGCAGAAAGACCTGGCGACATTTTTCGGGCAGTTCCCGCACGGCGTCGATCAGGATGGCGACTTCCTGCCGGCCGGTGACGACCGCATCGGGAGACGGGGCATTGCTGGCCAGTTGCTCGGGCCGCAGGTCGTCCATCGTGCCGGCGGCGCGGGGCCGGCAGCGGTTCAGATGGTCGACGGCGACATTGCCGGTCATGCGATAGAGGTAGGCGCGCGGGTTGTCCGGCATGGCCGCGCCGGTCGTGCTGGCCCGGATCCAGGTCTCTTGCACGACGTCTTCGGCCAGGCTGGCCGATCCCGTCCGCCGCAGCGCGAAGCGGCGGAGCTCGTCGT
>JANQKO010000655.1 GCA_028281075.1 Alphaproteobacteria bacterium
CTCATGACGTCACTCCGGTCGGCCCGCCGGGCGGCGAAGACGCGGCACGGAGATCATGCCACGCCACCGCCGGGCGAAGGTTCCCACGCCGCGGACGGCGGCCGTCGATGCCCCCGTCCACGGCGTCGGAATCTACTCGAAGATGATCTCGACGCGCCGGTTCTTTTCTTCCGGCTGCCCATCGGGCGTCAGCCGCAGCGGTTCCCGCTCGCCCCTGGGCTGCAGCAGCAGCTTCTCCTTCGGCACCAGGCCGCCGACCAGCACCTGCTCGACCATCTCGGCGCGCATCGCCGACAGCTTGTCGTTGTAGGCCGCCGAGCCGGCGCGATCGGCATGGCCGGTGACCCGGATGCTGACCGGCTTGGCGATCTGGTAGTCGGCGATCGCCTGGTTCAGGATCTCGCGCGACTTCGCCGTCAGCTCGGCGCTGTCGAGCTCGAAGAAGACGATATACATGCCGTCGACGTCGGGCTTCGGCGGCACGGCCGGGGCGGGCGCCGGCTGTGGCTTGGGGGGCGCGGCGGCGACCGGCGCCGCGGGCGCGGTGGCCGCCGCGATCCTGGCCATGGCGGCCTCGAAATCGGCCCGGCAGCGGGCGATATCGTCCGGCTGGAAGTTCTCTTCCTGCTCCTGCATCCAGCAATCGAACATCACCTGGGCCCGGGCCGCCTGGTCGGGAATGGTCTGCCTGGCGCCGCGGCCATAGGCCTCGACCAGTTGCCGCCGCGCGTCGGTCAGGTCACCAGTGGTGCCCTCGGGCAGGCGGCGGGCGTCGATCGCCTCGGGCTCGACGTCGCCGCCGGTCCCGGCCGCGGTCGCCCGCATGGCGAAGGCATCGGAATCCCGATAGTCGCCCTCGGCGAACTCGGATTCCGCCAGATCGAGATAGCCGGCATACAGGCCGCGCTCGAAGTCCGGGCCGGCGGCGGAAACGCGTGCCGCGTTCTGCAGCTCCATGCCGGCGCAGGCGGCAAGCGATAGCATCGCCGTGGCGGCGACCGTCGTTCGCAAGATCATGTTCATTACGCATCCCTTCGCTGTTGATGCCCCGGTCCACGGACGTTCCCGCTTGCCCGAACCGCGCCGTGACGCGATCCCTGAAAAGCACATGTCAGTCTGCCCCGCAAGCGGCCGCTTGCGTAGTGCGGAAAACTACCTAACCGCCGTCGTCACGAGATAACGGAACGTAAGACGTTTCGGCCGGGTCTCCGCCCAGCCGCCGCCCGTGTCCGCGCACGGAACCGTGGCGGCGGCCCGGGGCGCCGCCGCCGGGGACGGGCCCGCGCCGCTACCGCAGCCGGACCCGGGCGTCGTTCCGTCTGGCTTCCAGCTTGTCCAGCTCGACCTGCCGGGCTGCCTCGACCTTCTCCATTTCGGCCGGACAGTCCTTGCCGCCTTCGACCTGATTGCAATTGGTGCGCACGGTCAGCATCGCCGTTTCCCACTTCGTCATCAGCATGTCACGGCGATTGTCGTACCAGGCATCACGGGCGGCGAGATCGTCGAACTCGCCGGGCTCCAGCACGACGGTGACCTTGGGCGGATACTTCTGGCCGGCGCCACGGGCCGCGTCGATGGCGATGCCGACGACGCCGCCGAGAAGAATGTTGCCGAGGATCCAGCCGTCGGCGGCGGTATCCATGTCCTCGGTCGTCGGCAGATAGCCCTCGGCGCTGCAGGTCAGGGTGATCGGCGCCGCGCTCGACGGCAGTTCCAGGCTGGCCGGGGTATTGACGGCCTTGACGAAGTCTTTGCCAGTCAGCTCGCAACGCGCGACTTCCGGCACCGTCTCGATCGACGTCACGGTATCGTCGTCACTGACGACGCTGGCACAGTTGGCAAGGATTACGGGAATGAAACCGAGGACGAGAAAACGTGGAAACTTCATCGAGACCCCCAATGAATCGTGTCACAGGAGGTCAGTATATCGGTACGGTAGATAAAACCTCAGCAAAAACGCTCGAGACTCCCCTGATCTCGGCGCTGGTGCGTCAGCGCGAACCTTCCGCCGCGGCCGACCGCGCCAATGGCCGGACGCCGGCGCTATTCCTCCAGATCGGCGTCGCCCAGCGCCTTGGCCAGGTAATGGTTCTCGAAGTCGGCCGGGGACAGATGCGTCAAGAGATCGGTCGAGCCGACCCATTGGCAGCCGCCGTGATCGAGACGGCCGGGCAGGCGCAGCCCCCAGCTTTCCATGCCGGCGTCGAAGAACAGTTCCAGTCCATAACCCCCGGCAATGCGTTTCGCTTCGCTTGTCGTCATCGACATTCCCGACCCCGTCCGTATCCGCGACACAACCCGGCGCGAAGGTTACGCCGACAACGATGACAACGGCGTAACAATCCCCGCCACGCTTGCGAGATGCCATAGATGGGGTGCCGCGCCGCGGCCGCCAATCACCACCCATCCGCCACCGCGTTGACGTTTGCGTGAGGCGCCCGCCCGCGCCACGGCCGACCACGGGCGCCCCTTTTCTGTTAGTAAAAACGAATTTCGCTGATAGAATTTCAGGAAATGAACGGCTGCGCCGGGAACCTTGCCGCGCGACCGAGGGGGAATGCCATACCGGCCGCGGCACGGCGCCCGCGATAACGGCGCGCCGGCCCGACGACAATTCCTTCGGCCAACCGGCACCCGACGGCGACAGCCGATAACGCGGGTTCGGCGTTCGCGGCGCGATGACCGCGCTTGGCGAGGCCGGAATATCGGTCGATCGAACGGCCACGGTAGGGAGGAAACCGCATGCAACGTAAACATCTCACGGCAGTCGCCGGCGCCGTCGCCGCCGTCGGCATATTGGCGTCGGCCGCCGCCGAGGCGGCGGACCCGATACGCTGGCAGGTACAGACGCTCTGGCAGGCCGGCAACATCAACCAGAAGGCCTTCGAGACCTTCGCCAAGAACGTCGAGGTCGCCAGCGGCGGCCGCTTGGTCATCGAGGCCCTGCCGGTCGGCGCCATCGTCTCGGCCAACGAGGCCGCCGACGCCGTGCGCGACGGCCTGCTCGACGGCCAGCACTCGAACGAAGGCTATCTCGCCGGCAAGGAACCCGCCTTCTCCGTGCTCGTCGACATGAACATGGCCTACGACTCGCCGGAACAGCAGATCATGTGGTTCAAGTTCGGCGGCGGCGAGGCGCTCGCCCGCGAGCTGCTGGCGAAATGGAACCAGCACTATCTGGGGCCGGTAAGCTGGGGCGCGGAGTCGATTCCGTCGAAGATGCCGCTGAAATCCGTCGCCGACTTCAAGGGCGTCAAGATGCGCGCGCCGGAAGGCATGGGCGCCTCGATCTGGCGCAAGGTCGGCGTCGGCGTGTCGACGCTGCCGGGCACCGAGGTCTACACGGCGCTGGAACGCGGCAAGATCGAGGCCACCGACTGGGGCTCGCTGGCCATGAATGACGACCTCGGCTACGACAAGATCGCCAGATACGCCATCTATCCCGGCATCCACTCGCAGCCGATGGCCTGCGGCCTCTGCGTCCGCAAGGACAAGTGGGACGCGCTGCCGGACGACCTGAAGCGCATCGTCGAGCTGTCGGTCACGCAGCTTCGCGAGGACATGCTGCTGACCAACCGCCTGCGCGACATGGAAGCGGCGGCGAAGCGCGATCCCGAGACGCTGGTGTCGTGGTCGCCGGAAGCGCGGGCCGAGCTGCGCGGCATCGCCAGCGAGGTCTGGCGGGAATGGGGCAGCAGAAGCGAGATGGCCGACAAGATCTATCAGAGCCATGTCGCCTGGATGAAGAAGATCGGCCTGCTGAAATAGACGCGGGACACCGGTTCGAACCGCCCGGGGACGGGGCCGGACGGCCCGGCCCCGGGCGCGCCGCGCCCTGTTCCTGGTGAGGTTCCGTGACTCCGACCAACGCAATCGACCGGCTGTCGATCCGCATCGGCAATACCTTCAGCTATGTCTTCCTGATCGCCGTCGCGCTGACCTGCTTCGAGGTGATCATGGACTACGTGTTCCGGTCGCCGACGATCTGGGTGCACGACTCGACCATCATGCTGAGCTCGATCGGCTTCCTGTTCGGCGGCGCCTACGCGCTGCAGCAGCACGCGCATATCCGCATCACCAGCCTGTATGAGCGCTTCTCGCCAGGAGCACAGCGGATCTGCGACATCATCGGCCTGGTGCTGGCGCTGTTCTATCTTGCCGTCCTGGCCTGGAAGACCGGCGTGCAGGCCTTCGAGTCGATCACGATCATGGAGCGCAGCGGCCGGGCCTGGAACGTGCCGATGCCGGTGGTCATCCGCTCGGCCCTGTTCCTCGGCACCGTGCTGCTGATCGCGCAGGCGCTGGCCAATCTCTGGGCGCTGCTGACGCGGGCGCGCTAGGGCCATGGACCTGAGCATCGAGCTGATCTCGATCCTCATGCTCGCCAGCATGGCGGGCCTGATGATCATCGGCATGCCGCTGGCCTTCGTCACCGGCTTCGTCGCCGTCGTCTTCTGCCTGGTGTTCCGCGACGCCAACAGCTTGGTGATCGCCGCCAGCCGCACCTACGGCTTCGTCAACACCTATGTCCTGGTGGCGGTGCCGATGTTCATTCTGATGGCCTCGATCCTGGAACGCTCGGGCGTCGCCCGCGATCTCTACGACGCGCTCAAGGTCTGGGCCGGACCGCTGCCCGGCGGCGTCGGCGTGATGACGCTGCTGGCCGCCGTGCTGATGGCGGCGATGACCGGCATCATCGGCGGCGAGATCATCCTGCTGGGGCTGGTCGCGCTGCCGCAGATGCTGCGGCTCGGCTACGACCGCAGGCTGGCCATGGGCATCGTCTGCGGCGGCGGCTCGCTCGGCACCATGATCCCGCCCAGCATCGTGCTGATCTTCTATGGCCTGACCGCCAACGTCTCGATCGGCGACCTGTTCATCGCCACGCTGATCCCGGGGCTGATGCTGGCCGGCATCTACACCGTCTACGTGATCACGCGCTGCGCCATCGATCCGGCCATGGGACCGCCGGCGCCGATCGAGGAACGCGCCATTCCCGTGACCGAGAAGCTGCGCATGCTGAAGGGCGTGCTGCTGCCGATCCTGGTCGGCGCCATGGTGCTGGGCAGCATCTATACCGGCGCCGCCTCGGTCAGCGAGGCGGCCGGCGTCGGCGTCGCCGGCGTCGTCCTGTCGGCCTGGCTGCGTGGCGAGCTGAGCTGGCGGATGCTGCGCGAGGCGTCCTACCAGACCATGTCGACCTGCGGCCTGCTGCTGTGGCTGACCTTCGGCGCCAACACGCTGATCGGGGTCTATAACCTGCTCGGCGGCATCGCCTTCCTGAAAAGCGCCTTCACCGGCCTGCCGTTCGATCCGATCTTCGTCGTGCTGATCATGATGGCGGTGCTGCTGATCATGGGCTTCTTCATGGACTGGATCGGCATCATGCTGCTGACCATGCCGGTATTCGTGCCGACGATCACGGCGCTGGGCTACGACCCGGTCTGGTTCGGCATCCTGTTCTGCATGAACATGCAGATCTCCTATCTGACGCCGCCGTTCGGGCCGGCCTGCTTCTACCTCAAGGGCGTGGCGCCGCCGGAGATCAGCCTGGACGACATCTTCCGCGCCGTGACGCCGTTCATCGCGCTGCAGATCATCGGCCTGCTGCTGGTGCTGTTCTTCCCCGAGATCGCGCTCTGGCTGCCGTCCGTGTTCTACGCGCTATAGACCCGCGCCGGGGAGCGACGACATGAACTTCCGCGCCGCCGTCCTGCACCGGATCGACCAACCGCTGGCGATCGAAGAGGTCACGGCGAGCGGCCTGAAACCCGGCGACGTGCTGATCCGCAACCATGCCAGCGGCCTCTGCCATACCGACCTCGAGGTCATCCAGGGCGCGCTCGCCTATCCGCTGCCGATCATCCTGGGGCACGAGGGCGCCGGCGTGGTCGAGGCCGTCGGCGCCGACGTCACCCAGGTGCGGCCCGGCGACCATGTCGTCGCCTCCTGGAACCCGCATTGCGGCCATTGCTTCTATTGCGACCAGGACCAGCCGATCCTATGCGAGCCGTTCGGCGCGCACCAGCCGCGCGGCCGGCTGCTGGACGGCGGCGCGCGGCTGTCGCTCGGCGGCGGACCGCTGCACCATTTCTCCATGGTCTGCTCGCACGCCGAATACAGCATCGTGCCGGAATCCGGCGCCATACCGGTGCCGCGCGACATCCCCTTCGACCGCGCCTGCCTGATCGGCTGCGGCGTGATGACCGGCGTCGGCGCCGTGCTGAACGTCGCCCGCGCCGAGGTCGGCGAGAGCGTCGCCGTGATCGGCTGCGGCGCCGTCGGCCTGAACGCCATCCAGGGCGCCCGGCTGGCCCGGGCCGAACCGATCATCGCCATCGACACCGCGGCCGACAAGCTGGCGCTGGCCGAGACCTTCGGCGCCACCGAACTGATCGACGCCGGCCGGACCGAGGTGATACCGGCGGTGCAGTCGCTGACCAGCGGCCGCGGAGCCGACAACGTCATCGAGTGCGGCGGCAACGAAGCGGCCTTCCGGCTCGCCTTCGAGATCGCCCGGCCCGGCGCCGACCTGGTGCTGCTGGGCAAGACAAACGTCGACAGCGACGTCGCGTTCCGCTGGGGCGCGATGATGGGCGAGAAGCGCATGACGCGCTCCAGCTATGGCCGGGCGCGGCCGCGCCGGCACTTCCCCATGCTGTCCAGGCTCTATCTCGACGGCGAGCTGCTGCTCGACGAGCTGATCAGCCGGCGCCTCCGGCTCGACCGGATCAACGACGGCTTCGCCGACATGGCCGCCGGCCGCATCGTCCGCGCCGTGATCGATCTGGATTAGTCGATCAGTTCCGGCAGGGCCACGACGGCCGGCGCCGGATGGCCGATCCAGGTTACGGGAAATCACCACCACGGCGATGGCATTGTCCACCGCCCACGTGCTAATACACCCGCCGTGGTCGGTGGGGCCGTTCGGCGGCGTTAATGTGCCGTAGATGAACGTCAGCTAGGGTTGCAACTCTCGTCCAAGCATCCGACACAACTTGTCTTTTCGAAACGGACCGGCGGTAGCATACCGCCGGAGAGGGCCGGACAGAAACGCCATGCGGACAACTCTTGACAGCGGCGGCCAGGACGCCGTCGGGCAGGGTGGCGGGCAGCCCATCGAGTTCACGATCGTCATTCCGACGTTCAACGAACAGGGCAACGTTATCGAGCTGCTTCGCCGCATCGAGGCGGCGCTTCGGGACGTCGTCTGGGAGGTCATCTTCGTCGACGACAACTCGCCGGACGGCACGGCCGAGGTCGCGCGGGAGCGGGCGCGGCATGACCGCCGGGTGCGCTGCATCAAGCGGGTCGGCCGGCGCGGCCTGTCGTCGGCCTGCATCGAGGGCATGATGGCCAGCGCCGCGCCCTATGTGGCGGTGATGGACGCCGACCTGCAGCACGAC
>JANQKO010000679.1 GCA_028281075.1 Alphaproteobacteria bacterium
ATCGTGCTCACCGGGACCGATATCGCCGGCACGCCGCCGGCGGCCGGCACGTCCCGGCCACGCATCACGCTGACGCCGCCGGGGACCGGCGCACCGGCGACGCCGGGTGGCCGGTACGACATCGACCTGCGGCGCAGCTCGATCGAGGACGCGGCGGCGACGATCTTCGGCGACCTGCTGGCACGCCCTTACCGCGTGGCGCCCGGCGTTCGCGGGACGATCTCGATGGCGCCGGGCCGGGCCATCGACGCCGCCGAGCTGCTGTCGGCGTTCCGCCAGCAGTTGCGGGCCAACGGCGCCGACCTTCGGGAGACGTCGGACGGCTACGTCATCGCCCCGATCGGCCGGCTGGGCGGTTGAGAGGCCATATCGACGCAGGGCCGGCCGGCATCCGTCGCGGGCCCTCCCCGAACGGGCGGCATCGGAACCTTTGTCCCGCCGAGTCGAATAAGGTAAATTTCCCGCAGACCCGTTGCGACATGGGGGCTTTCAGGGGATGGGCATGACACGGCTGGGATCACTGACCGCGATCGGACTGCTGCTGGCTTCGCCATGGGCCATGGCCGGCACCATCGCCGTCGACGACACCGCGGGCCGCGACCGCTTCCTGCAGCAGCTTGGCGGCGGCCTCGACGCCTACCGGGCGCAGTCGTCGGACCACTTCGCCCGGGTCGACGTCGCCGGACGCAGCTCCCTGCAATGGTACAATCCGATCGAGGATCGCAACGGCCTCTACGGCAGCGTCAACCGCACGGCCGAGGAGACCCAGTGGGCGAAGTCGAACCTCCGGGTCTACGATCTCTACGAGCGGCTCGGCGGCAACGCCATCGACCTGCGGCAGGTCTACCAGCACCGCAACGGCCGGTTCTACGTGGCCCTCGATTCCGTCGGCGGCCAGTGGTTCGATTCGTCGGCCAATGCCCAGGGCTTCATGCTGAAAATGCTGATCCAGCGCAGCATCGAGCTGCCGGCCGCGGTGCGCGACGCCGTCGCCGCGCTGGGCGACAACGACCTGGAAACGGTGGTCGCCACGGCGCGGGACGCGCTGCTCGGCAATCGGGTCTTCGTCGCCCGCGGCACGACGACGACCATCACCCTTTCCGGCGGCGACTACAGCGGCGCCGGCAGCACGCCGCATCTGCAGGGACCGGACAAGATCGTCATCGAGAACGCCCAGCGCACGGCCAGCGACCGGATCACCGCGACGCTGAGGGTGCCGGCCGATACGCCGCTGGGCGCCGGCAAGCTGCTGGTGTTCGGCACCGGCTCCAGCATGACGGCATTGGACACATTCGAGATATTCGTCACCGACGGCAGCGGCGCCGTCGGCGCGCCGGCCGACGACCATGCCGCCACCACGGGGTCCGCGACGGCGCTGGCCACCGGCACGGTGGCGGCCGGCCGGATCGGCGACAGCGGCGATGTCGACCTGTTCCGGATCACCACCAGCGGCGGCGCCGTCAGCGCGGCCTCGACCGGCGGCAGCGATGTCGTGGCGACGCTGGAAGACGGCGTCGGCAACGTCATCGCCCGCAGCGACGACGACGGCACCTGGTACAACTTCTCGATTTCCGAGACCCTGGCCGCCGGGACCTATTACCTGCGGGTCAGCCATTGCTGTGAGGGTACCGGCGACTATGCCGTGACCGCGACCTTCACGCCCTAGATCAGGTAATCAGTCGAACAGCTTGATTTCGGGCGCGTCGCCGAAGCGGCGCGGCTGCCGCACGCCGTCGCGTTCCAGGTCCAGCAGCGCCTGGTAGCGGTTGCGCAGGCTGGCCGTCAGGTCATAGGCCTCGCGCTGGTTGCGGACGACGCTGGGCGTCAGCAGGACCAGAAGCTCGGTGCGGTTGAGGTCGGCCGCGGAATCGCCGAACAGCGGCCCGACGACCGGCAGGTCGACCAGGAACGGCACGCCGGAGCGGCTGTCGTTCGAGCTCTCGCGGATCAGGCCGCCCAGCGCCACGGTCTGGCCGCCGGCGATGGCGACCGTGCTCAGGATCTGGCGCTGCTGAATGGTCGGCGAGTCGATGCCCGAGGTATCGGTGGCGACGACGTCGCTGACCTCCTGGGCGATCTCCAGCGTGACCAGGCCGCTGGCGTTGATGCGCGGCGTCACTTCCAGGGTGACGCCGGTGTCGCGGTACTCGACCGCGTTCACGGTGCGGGAATCGTCGGTGATGTTGCTGATCGAGCTCTGCGTGATGATCGGCACCTGGTCACCGACATGCAGCTTCGCCGGCTGGTTGTCGAGCACCATCACCTGCGGCGACGAGACCACCTTCAGCTCGGTGAGCTGCGACAGCGTGTCGACGATGGCGCGGGCCTGATCGGTATCGGCCAGCGTGAACGAGAAGCCGGGAAAGGCCGATTGCAGCAGCGAGCTGGTGCCCCGCGTCAGCACCGTGCTGCCGGTGTCGGTGATGCCGAGGCCGCCCGACTTGATGAAATACTGCAGGCCGAACCGGAGCTGGTCGCGCAGCGTGATCTCGATGATCGTCGCTTCGATCAGCACCTGCAGCGGCTGGATATCCAGCTTCACCAGCACTTCTTCGATGATGTCGTATTCCGCCGGCGTCGCCAGCACCAGCACGGCGTTGTTCGGCTCGTCCGCCATGATGCGCACGGCGACGCCGCCCGTCGACGCGGCCGGCGGCGTCGGCAGCGCGCCGTCGGCGGCCGTCTCGGTCCCGGCGTCGGCCGCGGCGGCGGCCAGGACCGGCGCCAGGCTGACCCCGGTGACCGGCGTTTCGCCGCCGTCGCCGGCTTCGAAGATGCCGCGCAAGGTCTGCGCCAGGTCCACCGCCTTGCCGTTCTGGGCGTAGTAGACGAACAGCCGCCGCGCCTTGGCGTTACGGGTGCGGTCCAGCCGGGCGATCCAGTTGCGGGCCTGGTCCAGATATTGCGGCTGCTTGGAGATCACCATGATGGCGTTCATGCGCTCGACCGGGATCACCCGCACCAGGCCGGCGAGCGGCCCCTTCTGCAGGCCGCCGAAGACGTTGTCGAGCTCGAACACCAGCGTGTTGACCTCGACATTGTTGAGCGATTCCAGCAGCACCGAGGTGCCGGCCATCTGGTCGACGTCGAAGATCTCGATGGCCTCGGCCACCAGCCGCTGTTCGCGGCCGGTGCCGGCGACGGTAATCAGGCCGCGCGACGCGTCGGCCCGCACGACCCGGCCGTCGGGCAGCAGCGGGGCCACGATCCGGGCCATTTCCTCGGCGCCGATATAGGCCAGCGGGTAGACCGACACGGCGAAGCCCCGGCCATTGGCGCCCAGTTGCAGCGAGTCGCCGCCGCCCGGCGCCCGCGCCACGGTGGTGACGCGGTAGACGCCGGCATTGCGCACCAGCGCCGCGTTGACGGTCTCGAGGATCGATTCCAGCACCGGGATCAGGTCCTGGCGCGCCAGCGGCCGGCCGGTCTCGACCGACACCGTGCCGCGCACATCGGGGTCGATCACGTAGTTCACGCCCAGCAGGTCGCGCAGCACCACCTGCGCCACCTGGCGCACGTCGGCATCGGTGAAGTTGAGCGTGATATCGCCCCGCCGCACGGTCGCGGCGCCGGTCCCGATCGCCGCCGGGTCGATGGTGCCGCCCGTGGCGGGATAGATCTCGGCGATCTTGCCGTCGCCGGCGGGCACGTTGGCAGGGCGCGAAACGGCCGGCGCCGCCGGCACGGCCGGCGGCGGCACCGGGGCCAGCACCTGACGGCCGGCGGTCTGGCCGGCGGGCTGCGCCTCGGCGACGGGCTGGCGTTCCGGCTCGCGCGCGCAGGCCGTCAGCAGCAGCGTCATCGCCGCCGCCGCAACCGCTCCCCTGCACGCCCAGCCTCGCATCGGGTTCAGCCCCGCCATCCCATCCTGCGCCGCCATCTTACTTGCAGGCCGGCATGAACGCTATCGGCGCGTTGCCGGGTCTCGTCCGACCAGCGGCACGACCTCGCGGCGGCCGTCGGCGACGACGGTCAGGAAATCATTGGCGATTTCCTCGATCAGCCAGCCGTCCAGCACGTCGCCCTCGGCGATCCGCAGCACGCCGCCACCGCCGGCGGGGCGCAACAGCACCAGCCGCCGGTTCGGCGCGATGACGACACCGGTGACCACATACCGGTCCATCAGCCCGCCGACGGCAGCGGCGCCGTCGGAAGCGGCCGCGATCGCCCGCCGGGTCGACAGGAACAGCGGCCGTTCGCGGGTCTGCGGAAAGGCGTCGAGGCCCAGCAGGGCGAGCGCGCCGAGGTCAACCCGCGGACCAGCGCCGGCGTCCGCCGCCGCGTCGTCGGCCGGCGGCGGCACCGGACCGCCGGCGACACCGAGCCAGGGCATCGCCGCGATCGCCGCCAGCAGCAGGCAGGCGAGCGTCAGCACCAGACCGAACCGGCGTCGAGCAGGCATTTTCACGATCCCGCCGCGCCGTCGGCGAAGCCGGCGACATCGATCCGGACGTCCAGCCGCAGCCGCGTCTTGTCGGACCGCGCGTCCCGCGCGCGAACGTAGAGATTGTCCAGCAGCAGCAGCGGCCGGCTCGCCTCCAGCCGGTGCAGGACCTGCTGCAGGGACCGGGTATCGGCGGCGAACCGCGCCCGCACGGCTTGGCGGGCGACACCGTCATCGACACGCGGGGCCAGCACCTCGACACTGCCCAGCCGCGCGCCCGCCTCCGCGACGGCCGACTTTACCCGGTCCTGCAACGCCGCCACGGCCTGGGCCGGGCTGTCGCCGGGCAGGTAGATCCCGTTCAGCGGCAAGTCCGACCGCCCCGCCCCGACCCGTGGCGCCTCCGTCCGGGCGACGATGCGCCGGTAGCGTTCCAGCGCCAGCGCCGTCTGCGCCTCGCGCTGCGCCAGGGCGGCGTACTGCGCGGCCAGGGGCCCGCCCAGGCCGACATAGCCGACGGCGACGACGAGCAGCAGCAGGCAGACGGCCGCCAGGCGCTGCGCCAGCCGGTTCATCGCGGCGCCAGCTCGATGACGAACTGGAAATGCTCGCGCCGGGTCACGGCGTTGGTCGTCAGCGGCGCCCGAAACGACACGGCGGTGAACAGCGGCGAGCCCTCCAGCAGCGGCACCAGCGCCGTCGCCGACGCGGTCGAGCCTTCGATCTCGACCCGGCCGGCGACGATGTTGAACTGGGCCAGCCAGGTGTCGTCCGGCAGCAGCCGCGTCACTTCCTCGAGCACGGCGGTCGCGGCCGGCGCCGCGGCGCGGGCGGCGACGGCCCGCAGCGCACCCTCGGTCCGGCGGTCGGCATCCCCGCGCCGGGCCAGTCCGGCCTCGGCGCGGGGCGTCAGGTCCGCGATCCGGCGCTCCATGTCGGCGATGCGGACATAGCCGGCCGCCAGCGGCGAGGCGAGCGCCGCGATCAGAAGCAGCAGGCAGAGCGTGCCCAGCAGGCCGTTCAGCCGGCCGATGCCCGTGGCGGCCGGACCGCCGCCGGGCACGTCGATCAGGCGGTCGGCATCGACGACCTCGATCGCGTCGGGCGTGATCTCCCGGCGCCGCAGCGTTCCGAGCAGCTCGGCGACGGCCGCGCGGGGCACCACCGACAGCCGAACCCGCAGCGTCTTCCCGGCGGGATCGCGCGCGAGAACGGTGTAGCCGAAATGAACCTGGTCGGGCTGGAAAGGTGTCTGCCGGTCCATCTCGAAGGCCAGCACCTCGGGCAGGTTTTCGGCCGCGGCCAACGGCAGGCGCACGGTCTTCACGAAGGCCCGTTCGGCCGGAATCTGGAGGACGATCCGGGCATCCACGGCACGGGCGGGCAGCGCGTCCAGGCCGCCCAGATCCACCAGCCCGTCCCCCCGCCGGCGGCGCAGGCGAAGCGCGTCGGCCTGCGCCAGGATCAGCCATTCGGGACTTTCCAGGCCGGCGGCGCGGCGCAGCGCGCCCGGCACCAGGGCGGCGAGCTCACCGCCCCACCAGCGGACGAAACGCCGCAGCGCCGATCCGCCGTCGGACGCCGGTCCCGAGGAAAGCGTCGCCGTCATGCGATTCTTATACGGCGTTCTTCAGGGGGCCGCCAGCGCGGCACCGGGAATGGCGGGCGCGCGCCAGGCCCGGATCCGATAGGGCCGGTCGGCCGTGCGGCCGATCAGGATCACCGCCTCGCGGCGATAGGCCAGGCCCGACGGCAGGACGACATCCGCCGTCACCGTATGGGCAAGACCGTGGCCGGCGGACAGCAGCCCGCCGCCGCCGGCCACCACGGGCAAGGCCGCGTCCGTGCCGGCATTTCCACGCCGGTCCAGCAACCGCTGAACGTCGATGCCCGACAGCTCCGGCACGGCGCGCAGCAGCGCCGCCGGGGCCTGGCCCGGATCGAGCGCGGCGCGGCGCGAGTCGATGGTGACGAACGGCAGCAGACGGGCAAACAGGCCATCGGTCATGCCCAGCACCAGCCGCAGCTCGCTCAGCACCTCGAAGGGGCCGTTGCGGGGCCCGGCCGGCCGGCCGGCGCGTTCGTAGGCCTCGGCCTCGGCGCCGAAATCGCGGCGGCGGCCATCCCGGTCGCGCCAGTCCAGGATCGCGTCGGCCAGCCGTGCGGCCGCGCGTTCGCCGGCGCCCGCCGCCAGCAGCGCGCCGCGCAGGAGGCGCCGCGGCGCCTGGTTCAGGTCGACCTTGCCGCCCTCGTCCCACAGGGCGAGCCGCACCTCGACGCCGTCGATGCCGACCCGCAGCCGCCGGCTTCCATCGTCGCCGACCGCCGGCAGGACATCCGGCGTCAGCAGCGCGCGGATGCCGACATAGATGCCGGCGTCCGCCAGGTGCGCGGCGCGGCTGGTTTCCGCCAGGCCATGGGTCTGCGCCACATCGGACCGGCCGGACGACGACAGCGCCACGGCGAGCGCCGAGCGCAGCGCCAGCGTCCACAGGACCAGGATCAGCGCGAAACCGCGGCGTCCGGCGACAGGGCGTGCGGCCGGCCGCATGGCTCAACGCAGTCCCGGATCGAGGCGCGGGGCGACGACCAGCGCCGGCCAGGCGGCCGGATCGGCCGCCGTCCGCACGCGCACCAGGTCCGGCAGGCGGTCGGCGCCCCGCCAGGTGTCGTGCCACCGAGGTTCGGAGTCCGCCGGCCGCCGGCCGTAATAGTCGAACCGCAGTTCGGGCAGTCCCGTCGCCAGGCGATGCCGCCGGCCGCCGCCGAAATCGAACGCCCCGTCGCCGCCCAGCGGCCGCCAGGTCAGCGACAGCGCGCCGCCGGGACCGGCCCGCAGCCGCACGGCCTGCCGGCCGCCGGCCGCCAGATGGGCCGGCAGCTCGCCAACGAAATCCACGCCGTCCGGCCGGCCATCGAAGGCCACCACCGGCACGCGGTCGACGATCCGGACGAGCGGCCGCGCCGAGGTCAGGTGTTGGCGCAGAAACGACTGGACCAGTCGCAGGTCTTCCAGCTTCTCCGCCCGTGCCTCGATGCGCGTGGCGGCGCTGCCGCCCAGGCGAAGGCCGCCAAACAGCACGGCCGCGATCAGGGCCAGCAGCGTCATCGCCACCAGCAGCTCGATCAGCGTGAAGCCCCGGCTCATGGCGCCTCGGGCGGCGCCGGCCGCAGGGTGGCGAGACGAACACCCGGTCCGTCGTCCCAGGCGATATCGACCGTCACCGCGTAGAGCGGCAGCGGATCGTCATCGACCCCGCTCTCCAGCCGCCGGATTTCCCGCCGCCAGCGATAGTCCCCGGCGGCGGCGCCCTCGACGATTCCGGGCACCAGGGGCGCGGTGACGCCGACCTCGGCGATCCGGGACTCGGCCACCAGCACGGCGACGGTCCGGCGCGTCGCCGCGTCGCTGTCGTTCAGGCCGCCCGCCACCAGCCGCAGGGCCGCGCCCAGGACCAGGGCGACCAGGGCGAAGGCGACCAGCACCTCGATCAGGGTGAACCCGCGTCGCGCCGCCGTCCGGTCCGGCCTCATAGCGTCAGGTCATAGGCGCCGAGGATGGCCGACATCACCGCCAGGATGATCGCGGCCACGAACAGGCCCAGCAGGATGGTGACGCCGGGCACCGCCACGGCGACCAGCCGGCGCAGGCTGGCGGCCAAATCCGCGGCTTCGATGTCGGCCGTCCGGACCAGCATGTCGGCCAGCCGGCCGGTTTCCTCGCCCACCTTCACCAGCTCGGCGGCAACGCCGGGGAACAGGCCGGTATCGGCGACCGCCGTGCCGAAGCGGCCACCTTCGCGGACCGTGTCGGCGACCCCGGCGGCGCCGCGCGCCATGGCCCGGTTGGACAGGACACCGGCCGCCAGGTCCAAGGCCGGCGGCAGGGCGACGCCACCCGACAGCAGCGCGCCCAGCGCGCGCGCGAACCGTTCGGTCTCGATCCGCGCG
>JANQKO010000682.1 GCA_028281075.1 Alphaproteobacteria bacterium
CGGAACCCGGCATTTGCCCCGGCGCAAATCATGCCGGCACTCTAGTCGGGCCGATTCGCCGGATCAATGGCGATATGGTTAACGTCGGCTGGCGGCGAATCCGCCTGCCGGGCGCTGTGGTCGGCCCGGCTCAGCCGGCGCGCGCGACGCCGTCGACCAGCGGGACGAAGCGGACCGGCAGCAGATTGTCCCGGGCGAAGTCGTCGCCGTCGCGGCGAACGCGGACGATCTGCTGCTCCTCGCGCGGGCCGACGGGCACCAGCATGATGCCGCCGTCGGCGAGCTGGCCGGCGAGTTCCCGCGGCACCGCCTCGGCCCCGGCCGTGACCATGATGCGCTCGAACGGCGCCTGCTCGGGCCAGCCCTTGTTGCCGTCCCCGAGCCGCGTGGTGATGTTGTAGAGCCGCAGGGCCTCGAACCGCCGGTTCGCTTCCTGCAGCAGGGAGCGGTAGCGCTCGATGGTGTAAACGCGGCGGCAGAGCCGGCTCAGAATGGCGGCCTGGTAGCCGGAGCCGGTGCCCACCTCCAGCACCTTGGTCCGGTCGCCGAGCTGCAGCGCCTGGGTCATGAAGGCGACGACGAAGGGCTGGCTGATGGTCTGGCCCTGGCTGATCGGCAGGGCGGTGTTGTCGTAGGCGCGGTCGCGGAACGGCTCCGGCACGAACAGCTCGCGCGGGATGCGTTCGATGGCCGACAGGACGTCGCGGTCGCCGATGCCCTCCCGGCGGAGTTCCATGATGAGGCGGATCTTGTTCGCCTCGAAGCTCACGCGAGGGCCGCCCGCAGCGACTTCAGGGTCCGGTTGTCCGTAAGGTCGAGCTGCAGCGGCGTCACCGAAATGTTGCCGGCCTCGACCACGGCCAGATCGGTGTTCGGTTTCGGCCTGCCCTTGCGGGGCCGGAAGCCGAGCCAGTAATAGGGCTGCTCGCGGGCATCGATCCGGGCGTCGATATGCAGGTTGGAGATGTCGCGCCGGCCCTGGCGGCAGACGATCACGTCCTTGACCGCCCCGTGCGGCACGTCGGGGAAATTGACGTTCATCAGCACGTCGGACGGCCAGCCGACGGCGACCAGCCGGCGGACCAGGTCCGGGGCGTGATGTTCGGCCGTGGTCCATTTTGGCGGGTGGCTGTTGAGGTAGCTCTGGCTCAGCGCGACCGACGGCACGCCCAGCAGCGTGCCCTCCATGGCCGCGGCGATGGTGCCGGAATAGGTGACGTCCTCGCCCATGTTGGCGCCGCGATTGACGCCCGACAGCACCAGGTCCGGCCGGTTGCCCGAGACGAGCTGGTTCATCGCCATCATCACGCAGTCGGTCGGCGTGCCGCGCACCGCGAACTTGCGGCGCGACACCTGCCGCACCCGCAGCGGCAGGGTCAGCGTCAGCGAATGGCCGGCCCCGCTCTGTTCGGTTTCCGGCGCCACCACCCAGATATCGCTCGAAAGCTGCCGGGCGATCTTCTCCAGCACCTTCAGGCCGGGTGCATGGATGCCGTCGTCGTTGGTGACCAGGATCCGGGCCTTGGACAGGTCGGCGCGCGCGGTGTCAGGCATGGGCGGAAATCACCTCCAGGCCGCCGAGATAGGGACGCAGCGCCTCGGGTACCGCGACCGTGCCGTCCGCGCGCTGATAGTTCTCCAGGATCGCCACGATGGTTCGGCCGATGGCCAGGCCCGAGCCGTTCAGCGTGTGGACGAAGCGGGTGCCCTTGCCGCCGGCGGCCCGGCAGCGCGCCTGCATGCGCCGGGCCTGGAAGTCGCCGCAGTTCGAGCAGCTCGAGATCTCGCGGAAGGTGTCCTGCCCCGGCAGCCAGACCTCAATATCGAGGGTCTTTCCGGCCGCGAAGCCCATATCGCCGCTGCTGAGCGCCATCACGCGGTAGTGCAGGCCGAGGCGTTGCAGCACGTCCTCGGCGATGCCGGTCATGCGTTCATGTTCGGCCGCCGATTCCTCGGGCGCGGTGATGCTGACCATCTCGACCTTCGAGAACTGGTGCTGGCGGATCATGCCGCGGGTGTCCTTGCCGGCGGCGCCGGCCTCGGACCGGAAGCACGGCGTGTAGGCGGTATAGCGGCGCGGCAGCGTCTCCTCGTCGACGATCTGCTCGCGCACCAGATTGGTCAGCACCATCTCCGACGTCGGGATCAGGTAGAAGCCGTCGGTGGTCTTGAACAGATCATCCTCGAACTTCGGCAGGTTGCCGGTGCCGAACGCCGTGTGCTCGCGCACCAGCAGCGGGCCGACGATCTCGTCATAGCCGTATTCCGTGGTGTGCATGTCGAGCATGAAATTGGCGAGCGCCCGTTCGAGCCGGGCCAGCAGGCCGCGCAGGACGACGAACCGGGCGCCCGACAGCCGCGCGGCCGTCTCGAAGTCCATCAGGCCCAGCGCCTCGCCCAGCTCGAAATGCTGCTTCGGCGCGAAGTCCATGTCCGGCGGCGCGCCGTGCCGGCGGATCTCGACATTGGCGTCTTCGTCCGCGCCGACCGGCACGTCGGGCTCCGGCAGGTTCGGCAGGCCGGCCAGGATGCCGTCCAGCTCGTCGGCGAGCGTGGCCTCGTCGGCCTCGACCTGCTGAATGCGCTGCTTCAGCGCCGCCACCTCGGCGATCAGCGCGTCCGCGTCCTCGCCCCTGGACTTGGCGGCGCCGATCTGTTTCGAGGCCTCGTTGCGCCGGGCCTGGGCCTCCTGCAGCGCGGTGACGGCGGACCGGCGGCGCGAATCCAGGTCCAGCACATGGCCGGCCTGGGCCGGCAGCCCGCGCTTGGCGAGGCCAGCATCGAAAGCGTCCGGGTTGTCCCGAATCCAGCGTATGTCGAACATCGCGAACCGTCTGCACCGTTCTGATCGGAAAGCGGCCCGGGAGTCGACCGGCGCCACCGCGGCTCCTGTATACGCCGCGCCGGGCGGCGGCGTCCAGCATGGCGGCGGCCGGCCGGGACCCGGATGATGGGGTCAGCGCCGTCGCTGTGCGCCATGCAGGATCTGGATAATTAGAACGCCGTCCGTTTCGATCCGGTAGAGCACGATATGGCGATTGTGAACGAACTGGCGAATGCGGCCTTGATAGATTCTGCCTATTCGGGGCTGCTCGCCAATCAGTTCAAACACGGACTCCAGCTCATTGAGATACGTCAACGCCTGGGGTCTGCCGAAATGCCGACGTGTGTACCTGTAGATGTCCTTCAGGTCGCGTTCGACGCGAACCGTTTTCTTGTACGTCACGTGTCTGTTTCGGCATCGACCTCTGCGGCGATTTCGCTGACCGGCTTCGCCGAAACGCCACTTTCCACGGCGTCGTTAATGGCGTCATCGATCAGCTTTCGCCGCTGTTCGGGGGTAAGGCTGTCGAAGTAGGCCTTCTGCTCTTCCGTCGGTTCGGCCCACGGATAGACATCGATGACGATGGTTTCACTCATTTCCCTGACCCTGGCTTAAATCGATCTCGACGCCTTGAGATAGTTGGGTCGACGCATTCGACCGGTCAACGCGTCAGCTCCCGGCTTCGGCCTCCGCCTCGGCTTCCGCGCGTTTGCGTTCGACCATGCGGGCGCAGAGGATGGAGATTTCGTAGAGCAGCAGGATCGGCAGGCCGAGGCCGATCTGGCTGATCAG
>JANQKO010000014.1 GCA_028281075.1 Alphaproteobacteria bacterium
ATCGACAAACCAGGTTTCACCGCCAAGTCGCCAAGACACCAAGGTCACGCCGAACGTCCGAAGACCGCGACGCCTGATCTTGGTGTCTTGGCGTCTTGGTGGTGAAACCTCGAACGTCGCAGGCGCGGCAACCTAATAGGGACAGTCCCCAATAGATGGCCTGACGGGCCAGCATGACCGTGGTCCGGCCTTCATGACAAAACCGCCCGGTGTTTTGCTCCGGTTACCTCAGAACGAGGATAAGTCGTTGAATTCAAAAGACTCTTCATCCTGAGGAAGCCCCGATAGGGGCTGTCTCGAAGGATGGTCAGCCGCGATATCGGATCATTTCAGCAGCCTGCTGGCGCATCTTTCGTTCGTCCGGCACCGCCCCACGCCCCCACCGGGTCGCGACGGCCGGCGCGGACGACGTGACAGGCCGCGCCGGACCTGATTTACTCGCGCGCGGATCGGTCCGGGGGGCGTGTCACATGGTCTGGCTTCATGGCCGCCGCGCGGCGGTTTTCAGCGCAATCCTCAGCGCCGCGGCGATGGCGGTCGCGCCCGTCGCGACGGCCCAGTCGCCGGCGCCCGAGGTGACGGCGCGGATCGACGCCGCCGTCCGGGCCAGCCAGGCGTCGGCGGCGGTCCCGGCCGCGGCGGCGCAGGCGCAGCGGCGGCTGGAGAGCGAGCTGAACGCGATCGTCGTCGGCACCATCGCCCGGCGCCCCGACCTGCTGGCCACGGTCGTGCGGGCGGCCGTGAACGCGGCGCCGCAGGCCCGCGACCGCATCGCCGACCGCGCCGCCGACGCCTATCCGGGCTATGCCGCGCAGGTCTATGCCGCCGCCGGCATCGATCCGGCACGGGCGCGGCCGCAGCCGCAGGCACGGTTCGGCCTGACGACGTTTCCCGGCGCGCCGGCCTATGCGCCGACGGCGGCGACGCCAGCGGTCAGCGCCAGCTATGCCCGGACCGCGCGCGCCAGCCGCGGCGCCGACGTCGCCAGCCGGGTGGTCGCCTCGATCGCCGCCACCCCGGCCCAGGCCGAGGCCATCGTCCGCGACGCCGTCGCCCGCGCGCCCGACCAGCGCGACAACATCGTCGGCGCCGCGAGCCGGTCGTTTCCGGCCTTCGCCGGCCGCATCGCCGCCGCCGCCGACGCGGCGCCCGCCGCGCGCCGGGCGGCCCCGCCACCGCCGCCGGCCGCCGGCGTGCCGGTGGCGCCGCGCGCGCCGGCGGCCGCCAGGGCCACCGCGCCGGCACCGCCCGGACCGACGTCCGAGACCGGGACCGGGACCGGGATCGGCGCGGTCGGTCCCGAGGCCGTCAGCGACCCGATCGAACCGGTCAACCGGGTGATCTTCGCCGTCAACGAGACGATCGATTTCCTGATCCTGCGGCCGGTCGCCTGGACCTACAACAAGATCACGCCGGACCCGGTCATCTTCGCCGTGCGCCGGTTCTTCGACAACCTGGGCTCGCCGGTGATCCTGGCCAACGACCTGCTGCAGCTCACCTTCGACGACGCCGCCGTGACCCTGGGCCGCTTCGGCATCAACAGCACGGTCGGCCTGCTGGGCTTCTTCGACGTCGCCGACGATTTCGGCCTCGAGCGGCACACCGCCGACTTCGGCCAGACGCTGCACGCCTACGGCGCCGGCCCCGGCCCCTATATCGTGCTGCCGCTGTTCGGCCCGTCGACGGCGCGCGACGGCGTCGGCACGGTGGTCGACATCTTCCTCGATCCGCTGACCTATCTGCTGGGTTCGCCGGAATCCTATATCCTGTCGGGCAGCGAGGCGGTGGCCGCCCGCGAGGCGCTGCTGGAGCCGCTGGACGAGCTGAAACGGACCTCGGTCGACTATTACATCTCGCTGCGCAGCGCCTATTACCAGCGCCGCGCCGTCGGCCTGAACAAGGGCCGCGGCGGCGGTGGCGGCGCGGCCATCGACGACCTGTTCGACGCGCCCGAGCTCGACGACGGCGCGTCCCCCAACTAGATGCCGCCGGGCGGCGGAATTGGCTAAACTGCGGACGGCCGGCGCCGGCCGGTCAGGCAACACCGGACAATCGAAACATGGAAAAACCCTATCTGCTCTTTCTCGGCGACGTGCACGACGAGCTGGCGGCCAAGACCGCCCACGGCATCGCCGACTGGCGGCCCGACTGGTGCGTCGGCCAGCTTCGGCTGCCGGGCTGCCAGGCCGACACCGCGCTGGCCGACACCACGGTCGCCGCGGCCGCCGAAAGCGGCGCCAGGACCCTGGTCATCGCCGTGGTCAATTCCGGCGGCACCATGCCCGAGAGCTGGACCGACACCATCGTCGAGGCGATCGAGCACGGCATGGACGTGGCCAGCGGCCTGCATATGCGGCTGGAGGACTTTCCGGCGATCGCCGAGGCCGCGGCGAGGCACGGCCGGCGGCTGCACAACGTCCGGCACAGCGAGCAGCGCTTCGGCACCGGCAAGGGCCATAAGCGCAGCGGCAAACGGCTGCTGACGGTGGGCACGGACTGCTCGGTCGGCAAGAAATACACCGCGCTGGCGCTGGAGCGCGACATGCGCGCGCGCGGCATGAACGCCGATTTCTGCGCCACCGGCCAGACCGGCGTCTTCATCGCCGAGCGTGGCGTGGCGATCGACGCCGTGGTCGCCGACTTCATCTCCGGCGCCGCGGAATGGCTGAGCCCCGACAACGATCCCGACCACTGGGACGTGGTCGAGGGCCAGGGCTCGCTGTTCCACGCCGCCTTCGCCGGCGTCTCGCTGGGCCTGCTGCACGGCGCGCAACCCGACGCGCTGGTGCTGTGCCACGAGCCGACGCGCAGCCACATGCGCGGCCTGCCGCACGCCCCCATCCCCGACCTGGCGCAATGCATCGAGGCCAACATCGCCGGCGCCCGGCTGACCAATCCGGACTGCCGCATGGTCGGTGTCGCCATCAACACGTCAGCGCTGGACGGCGCGGCGGCGGAGCGGCTGCTGCGGTCGACCGAGGATCGGCTGGGCCTGCCCTGCGTCGACCCGATGACGGTCGGCACGGACGCCATCATCGACCGGCTGGACTGAGATGCGGACGCTGCGCGCCCAGCGCGAGACCTGGCCGCTGCCGGGCACGTTCCGGATCTCGCGCGGGGCACGCACCGAAAGCGTCGTGGTCGTGGCCGAGATCAGCGACGGCCGGCACCGCGGCCGCGGCGAGTGCTTTCCCTACGCGCGCTATGGCGAGAGCGTGGAATC
>JANQKO010000026.1 GCA_028281075.1 Alphaproteobacteria bacterium
TGCGCTTGAAGTGATCGACGACACCCATGGCCACGAAATCGGCGACGCGGTGCTGCGCGAGATCGGCCGCCGGCTGCAAACACGCCTCAGCCGCGGGTCCGACGTCGTGGCCCGCCTCGGCGGCGAGGAGTTCGCGATCTTCGCCTTCGACATGACGCCCGAGACCGCCGCCGGGTTCTTCGAGTCGGTCCGCCGGACCGTCGCCGAACCCGAGATCGCCACGCCGGCGGGCCCGCTCGACATCACCGTCAGCATCGGCGTCAGCGGCCAGATCGGCGACGGCCTGTCGGAGATGCTGAACGCGGCCGACGGCTGCCTCTACGCGGCCAAGGCCGCCGGCCGCAACCGCGTCGTCACCGGCGGCGAGACATGCGGGCTTGAGGGGATCAGTTCAGCGTCGGCGGCCCGCCCAGGAACCAGTCCATGATCCGGGCATTCTCCTCGCGCGGATAGGTGTGCGAGAGGTCGGCGATCTCGCGGTAGGTGACGTCGGCGCCGGCGGCCCGCAGGGCGCTCAGCGCGCCGCGCGCGACCTCGACGTCGAACATCCAGTCAAGCGCGCCGTGCGTCAGGTAGATCGGCAGGCCGGCGATGCGCGGCGCATCCATCATCTCCATCAACATCGGATGGAAGCTGGCCGACACCGGCGCCAGGTGCGTAAACGGCGCGCCGCGACGCAGCCCGCCGACATAGCTGAAGGTGCCGCCGTCGCTCATGCCGGTCAGCAACAGCCTGTTCGGATCGACGTTCCAGCGCGTGTCGACGTAATCCAGCATGCGGGCGATGTTGTCGCTGTCGACATCCGGTCCGGTCAGCGACCAGGTACCGCCGCGCGCCGTCGGACTCAGCAGGATCGCGCCGCGGCCACGGGCCGCCCGCAGCCAGGTCCACAGGAAGCCCCGGCCGTGGCCGCTGCCGCCATGCAGGGCGACGATCAGCGGCCAGGCGGTATCGGCGTCGTAGTATTCCGGCACGTAGAGCGAAAAGCCGCCACGGCTGTCATAGGCGTTGTCGGCGTGCATGGGCCCGACGTCCGCCGCCGTCGCCGGCGCGCCGCGCAGGCGCGCCAGCAGCGCGTCATCGTCCCGGGCGTCCGCCTCGAGAAAGAACTGGCTGACCGGCCGCAGCGCGCGGCTCAACGGATAGAGCGCTTCCTGGGCCCGCGGCGCGCGGCGCAGGGCCCGGTAGGCCGCGACCACCGCGTCATCGCCCGCCGCCGCCCGCCGCAGTTCGTCGAAGGCAAGGCAGGTCTGATCGCTCGCCGCCTCGACCCGCTGCACCGCGCCCGACAGCTCGTCCGGCCAGTCCAGGGCGCGGAACGCCGCCAGGCCGGCGCGCAGGTCGGCATCGACGTCGGCGACCTCGGCGACCAGCGCGGACAGCCGCGGCGGATGCAGTTGCCGGGCGACGTAGGCCAGCGCCTCGAGCGCGGCCAGCAACGGCCGCAGCACGCCGGCCAGCGCCGCGACCTGCGCCTCGCTGTCTCCGACATGGGTATCGTTCCCGGTCATGCATCCCCGCTCCACGCTGCCAAGGCCGAGTATGTCGCCGCCACCATGGCGCTGTCACGCCGTTATGACACCGGCCGCGGGGCCCGACCGCGCCTGCCGCTTCCGCCGCCACGTCGCGGAACCTGATTCCGACCCGGCCCGGTCATTGGGGAAGATCAAAAAGAAACGACTCAATTCCCAATATATGATAATTATTTCGATAAATGATGGTATTCAGCCGCGTGGCGAACACCTTCATTCGCCCGTCACGGCGGTCCGCTAGGATTTGCCAGACCGCCAGCCCGACGATGTGGACATCCGTGAAGGGGATTCAGTCGATGCCTATTCACAATCGGCGGCGCCATCGGCCGCCGAGCCGGCGTGAAATCCTGGCCCTGGGCGGTCTGGGGCTGCTGTGGCTGGCGGCCGCCATGTTCTGCATCGCCGCCCTGTCGACGACGGTGCCGGCCGCCACTCTCGAGCCGGCCGATATCGCCGTCCAAGCCTGAACACCCGGCCGGCATGACGGCCAGCCGAGGTGCCCGGGTCGGGAGGTGTCCGCGTCGCGACGCGCCGGGAACCGATATCGCATCCTTCGAGACGCGTCCCTCCGGGCCGCTCCTCAGAGCGTGTGAATGAATTACTCACGACCCAAAAGAAGCCGTCATGCTGGCGCAGGCCAGCATCCAGCGGCATCGCAACCTGTGGAAAAACAACAAACGTGGATCCTGGCCTTCGCCAGGATG
>JANQKO010000027.1 GCA_028281075.1 Alphaproteobacteria bacterium
CATCCTGGCGAAGGCCAGGATCCACGTTTGTTGTTTTTCAACAGGTTGCGATGCCGCTGGATGCTGGCCTGCGCCAGCATGACGGCTTCTTTTGGGTCGGGAGTAACTCATTCACACGCTCTGAGGAGCGCCCGATAGGGCGCGTCTCGAAGGACCAGCAGCGGGAATGCCCATGAAAGCAGCCGTCATCGTCTTTCCCGCCTCCAACTGCGACCGTGACACCCGGGTCGCGCTGGAGGCCAGCAGCGGCCGCAAGGCGGCGATGGTCTGGCATGCCGACAGCGAACTGCCGGACGTCGACCTGATCGTGCTGCCGGGCGGCTTCGCCTATGGCGATTACCTGCGCTGCGGCGCCATGGCGGCCCGGTCGCCGGTCATGCGCGAGGTGACGGCGCGGGCGGCGCGCGGCGTGCCGGTGCTGGGCATCTGCAACGGCTTCCAGGTGCTGCTCGAAACCGGCCTGCTGCCCGGCGCGCTGCTGCCGAACGCCAGCCTGAAATTCGTCAGCCGGGACGTCAACGTCGCGGTCGCCGACAGCCAGACCATGTTCACCAGCGCCTACGAGACGGGCCAGGTCCTGCGCATTCCGGTGGCGCACCATGACGGCCAGTATCATGCCGACGACGAGACGCTGGACCGCCTCGCCGACAACGGCCAGATCGCCTTTCGCTATTGCGACGGCGACGCCGTCGGGGACGCCAATCCCAACGGCTCGGCCCGCGACATCGCCGGCATCTTCAATACCGAGCGGACCATTCTCGGCATGATGCCGCACCCGGAGCGGGCCGCCGACCCGACGCACGGCGGCAGCGACGGGCGGGCGCTGTTCGACGGTCTCACGGCCGCGCTGGCCTGACGCGCCCGTGCGCAACAGCACCGTCGCGCCCGAACTGGTCGCCGAGCACGGCCTGAGCGAGGACGAGTATTCCCGTATCGTCACCGGCCTCGACCGCGAGCCGAACCTGACCGAGCTCGGCATCTTCTCGGTGATGTGGAGCGAGCACTGCTCCTACAAGTCCTCGAAGAAATGGCTGAAGACCCTGCCGACCACGGCGCCCTGGGTGATCTGCGGGCCGGGCGAGAATGCCGGCGTCGTCGATATCGGCGACGGCCAGGCGGTCATTTTCAAGATGGAGAGCCACAACCACCCCTCCTACATCGAGCCCTATCAGGGCGCGGCGACCGGCGTCGGCGGCATCCTGCGCGACGTCTTCACCATGGGCGCGCGGCCGATCGCCAACATGAACGCGCTGCGCTTCGGCCGCCCGGACCATCCGAAGACGCGTTACCTGGTCTCGGGCGTGGTCGCCGGGATCGGCGGCTACGGCAATTGCGTCGGCGTGCCGACCGTGGGCGGGGAATGCGATTTCCACCCGGCCTATGACGGCAACATCCTGGTCAACGCCATGACCGTGGGCCTGGCGGATGCCGACCGGATCTTCTATTCGGCCGCCGCCGGTGTCGGCAATCCGGTCGTTTACGTCGGCTCGAAGACCGGCCGCGACGGCATCCACGGCGCCACCATGGCGTCGGCCGAGTTCGACGATGCCTCCGAAGAGAAACGCCCGACGGTGCAGGTCGGCGACCCCTTCACCGAGAAGTTGCTGATCGAGGCCTGCCTGGAACTGATGGCGACGGACGCCATCGTCGCGATCCAGGACATGGGCGCGGCCGGCCTGACCTCGTCGTCGGTCGAGATGGCCGACAAGGGCGGCGTCGGCTTCGCGCTGGACCTCGACGCCGTGCCCTGCCGCGAGACCGGCATGACGCCCTACGAGATCATGCTGTCCGAGAGCCAGGAGCGCATGCTGATGGTGCTGAAGCCGGGCGCCGAGGACCGGGCGCGGGCGATCTTCGAGAAGTGGGAGCTGGACTTCGCCGTCGTCGGCCGAATCACCGATAGCGGCCGGCTGACGTTGCGCATGGGCGGCAATGTCGCCGCCGATCTGCCGGTCGGCATGCTGGTCGACGACGCGCCGGAATACGACCGGCCCTGGACACCGACGCCGCCCGCCGCCGCTGTCGCGGTGCCGGCCGCGGCGGGTTCGGCCGTGGAGGCGCTGCGACGGCTGCTGGGCTGTCCCGACCTGGCGTCGAAGCGCTGGATCTGGGAACAGTATGACAGCACGGTCATGGCCGACACGGTGGCGCGGCCGGGCGGCGATGCCGCCGTCGTGCGCGTGCATGGCGGCAACAAGGGGCTGGCCATCAGCACCGACTGCACGCCGCGCTATTGCAAGGCCGATCCCGAGACCGGCGGCGCCCAGGCCGTGGCCGAGACCTGGCGCAACCTGACGGCCACCGGCGCCCGGCCGCTCGCCATCACCGACTGCATGAATTTCGGCAATCCGGAGCGGCCGGAGATCATGGGCCAGTTCGTCGGCTGCATCGAGGGCATGCGGGCGGCCTGCGACGCGCTGGACTTTCCCGTCGTCTCGGGCAACGTGTCGCTCTACAACGAGACCAACGGCCAGGCGATCCTGCCGACGCCTGCGATCGGCGGCGTCGGCCTGATCGCCGATCTCGACCGGCGGACCGGCCTCGCCTTCACGCGGGCCGGCGACGACATCCTGCTGATCGGCGCGACCGCCGGCCATCTCGGCCAGTCGCTCTATCAGCGCGAGCTGCTCGGCCGCGAGGAAGGCCCGCCACCGCCGGTGGACCTGGCGGCCGAGCGCCGCAACGGCGATTTCGTCCGCGACCTGATCGAAGCCGGCCGGGTCGGCGCCTGCCACGACCTGTCCGACGGCGGCCTGCTGGTCGCGCTGGCGGAAATGGCGCTCGCCGGCGGCCTCGGCGCCGAACTGGCGCTGCCCGACAGCGATATCGAGGCGCACGGCCTGCTGTTCGGCGAGGACCAGGCGCGCTATCTCGTGACCGTGCCCGCGGACGCCGCGCCGGCGGTCCTGGGCGACGCCGCGGCGGCGGGCGTGCCGGCGGCCGTCATCGGCCGGACCGGGGGAGACTTGTTGAAGCTGAACGGACAAGACAATATATCTCTGACAGCTTTACGGGAGGCGCATGAGGGCTGGCTGCCAGCCTTCATGGCTAACAAAAGCTAAACCGAAGGGATCTAGACATGGCGATGGATGCGGTGGAGATCGAACGGCTGATCCGCGAGGGCCTGCCCGACGCGAAGGTCACGATCGAGGACCTCCGCGGCGACGGCGACCACTATGCCGCACATGTCGTATCCGCCGCCTTCGAAGGGAAAACACGCGTGCAGCAGCATCAGATGGTGTATCAGGCACTACAGGGCCGCATGGGCGGCCAGTTGCACGCATTGGCATTGCAAACGGCCGTGCCGGAATCCTGATCGGCCACCGGAACTGGAGAGATCTGACATGAGCGAGAACCCGGTCTTCGACCGCATCCAGCAGGAGATCGACGGCAACGACGTCGTGCTGTTCATGAAGGGCACGCCGGTGTTTCCGCAATGCGGATTCTCCGCCGTCGTCGTGCAGGTGCTGACCCATATGGGCGTCAAGTTCAAGGGCATCGACATCCTGCAGGACCCGGAGCTGCGCGAGGGCATCAAGGAATTCAGCAACTGGCCGACCATTCCGCAGCTCTACGTCAAAAGCGAGTTCGTCGGCGGCTGCGA
>JANQKO010000054.1 GCA_028281075.1 Alphaproteobacteria bacterium
TGATGCTCAGCATCCTGGTGCTCTATCTCGGCTTCTATCTCAACCGGAAGATCCGGGTGCTGAGTGCGTATTACATTCCGCCCGCGGTCACCGGCGGGCTGGTCTGCAGCTTCCTGGTCGCTGTGGCCTACGCGACGCTCGATCTGGAAATCAGTTTCGACATGCGGATCCGCGACGTGCTGCTGCTGGTGTTTTTCAGCACCATCGGCCTGACGGCGACGGTGCGCACGCTGGCGGCCGGCGGCAAGGCGCTGGCCATTCTGGTGGGGGTGGCGGCCGCGTTCCTGGTCGTGCAGAACCTGACCGGCGTGCTGCTGGCGCTCGGCTTCGGCGAGCATCCGGGCTACGGCCTGATGGGCGGCAGCGTCTCGTTCGCCGGCGGGCACGGCACGGCGATCGCCTGGGGCAAGGAGGCGGAAGCGGCCGGCCTCGCCGGTGCCGGTGCGGTCGGCATCGCGTTCGCCACCTTCGGCCTGGTCGCCGGCGGCCTGCTGGGCGGGCCGGTCGCGCGCTGGCTGGTGTGGCGCCACGACCTGACGCCGAAGGCGGACGCCGGGACCATGGCGGCCGACGCGGCCGACGCGGCCGACGCGGCCGGCGACGACGGCCGCGCGGGCGACCTGTTCAACATCCTGACCGCGATCCTGATGCTGGCGATCTGCATCGCCGTCGGCGATTCGGTGAACCGGTTCCTGTTCGCCGAGGGCGTGCTGCTGCCGGGATTCCTGACCGCCATGTTCGTCGGCATTGTCATCGCCAACCTGGCGGACGCCGTCGAATTCGAGATCCATCCGCGCACCATCGACAAGTTCGGCGAGGTGGCGCTGAACGTGTTCCTGGCCATGAGCCTGATGAGCATGCAGCTCTGGACGCTGGCGACGGCCTTCGCGCCGATTCTGCTGGGCCTGCTGGCGCAGATGCTGGTGATCACGTTTGTCGCCGTGTTCATCGTCTTCCGCGCCATGGGCCGCGACTACGACGCCGGCGTGATATCGGCCGGCTTCGTCGGGCTGGGCCTGGGCGCGACGCCGGTGGCGATCGCCAACATGCACGCCGTGACGTCGCGCTTCGGCCCCTCGCCCAAGGCCTTCCTGGTCGTGCCGCTGGTCGGCGCCTTCTTCATCGACATCCTGAACGCCCTGGTGATCAAGCTGTTCATCGGGTTCATGAGCTAGGGCGTGTGCGGCGGCGCACTGGTTTCGCATCGACCATATATCAAAAATTGACAATTATTGATATATCGCGTCAAATTCCAGAGGCAAAGGGAGCTGAGATGGCTCAGATGAATGTTTCCGTGCCGGAGCGCATGAAGGACTGGTGCGAAGCTCAGGTTCGCGAAGGGCGCTATTCGACGACAAGCGACTATGTCCGTGACTTGATCCGCCGAGACCAGGATAGTCAAGCTGGTGTTAAGGCCTTGCAGGCAGCTATCGACGACGGGCTGGCCAGCGGGCTGAGCGGCCGGACGATCGACGAGATATTGGCTGAAGCGCGGCGGCGCGCCGATAATGCCGCAGCGAATGAAGGTTAGGTTCACGGTCCAGGCCGAAACCGACATCATCGACAGCTATCTCTACGGATTCGAGAATTTCGGCCGCGGCCAGGCCGACCGGTATGAAGCTGGTCTGCGTCGGGCCATCGATATCATTGCGGCAAATCCACAGATCGCTGCCGAACGTCGCGAGTACGACCCGCCGGTGCGCATCCATCATCACGCCAAGCATTACATCGTCTATCTGATCGGTGAAGCCCACATCGTGGTCGTCAGGGTGCTGCGAGACGAAGTGGATTTGACGCGGCATCTCGGAACTGAGGCTTGACCTTCGGAAATCTCGTCGTTGCCGATAGGGCAAATTTCCCGACCGGTTGTATGACGTGATGGGTCGCAGGTGTGGCGTCGAAGGCGCAGCACGCTCAGGCGTTCACATCGCGGCCGTGGATCAGGCGGCGGCGGAGCCAGCCGGAGAGGCTGTCCATCATCACGACCAGGATGACGGTCAGGATGATGATGTAGAGAGTGTTTTCCCAATCGCGCGAGGTGCGCATGGTCTCGACCAGCATCAGGCCGATGCCGCCGGCGCCGAGCGCGCCGATCACGGTGGCCGACCGGGTGTTGGATTCGAGGTAATAGAGCCCCTGCGAGACGAAGATCGGCAGGATCTGCGGGATCACGCCGAAACGGTAGGTCTGGATCCGCCGGGCGCCGGTCGATTTGACGCCCTCGACCTGTTTGCCGTCGATATTCTCCAGCGCCTCTGAGAACAGCTTGCCCAGCGAGCCGGTGTCGGTGAAGGCGATCGCCAGCGCGCCGGTGAGCGGACCCAGGCCGAAGGCGCGAATGAAGATCAGCGACCAGATGAGCATGTCGATGCCGCGCAGAAAGTCGAACAGGCGGCGCACGACGAAGCGGACGATGCCGGACGGCGTGAAGTTGCGGGCCGCCAGCACCGCCAGCGGCAGGCCCACGAACGCGGCCGTGATCGTGCCGAGCACCGCCATCAACAGGGTTTCCAGCAGCGCGACGAAGACGTTGCCGTGCTGCCAGTCCGGATTGCGCCAGAAGGTGTCGAAGACGTAAGCCCCGTTCGACATCTCCGGCTTCAGGCGTTCGGCGCTGCCGATCAGCGACAGGATGTCGCCGAAGGAATAGGCCTGCAGCTCGGAATTGAACGGGAAGAAGAAGTTCTCCCAGCCCATGAAGAAACGGTGGACCTCGATGCGCGCGCGCGAGACCTGGACCCGGCGGCCGAGGCTGGGCCGGGCGTCGAACTTGGCCTTGGTGGCGTTCAGCCAGTCGGGCACCGGGCCGTCGGGGAGCGTGGTGACGATGCCCGCCGTCTCGGCCCTGACCGTGATGTCGCCGTAGCCGGGCACGGTGAAATGGACCGTCCGGCCGACGATCTCGGCGCCGTAGCCGTCGCCCAGGTCGACCCGGATGGCGTCGTCCGAGCGGCTGACCCAGTCCGGCGGCTCGTCGTAGGTGGCCGTGCGCTCGCCCTCGACGGCGATCGTCACCCGGTCGTTGCGCAGCGATTTGCTGACATGCACCTTGTGGGCGACGGAATCGATCGCCAGCAGGATCGCGCGGTCGGGCTGGGCGCGGGAAATCAGCCCCGTCATGTCGAACGCGACCCAGGCATAGGCGAGATAGGCCAGCGCGGCGGCCAGGATCGCGAAGCCGAGATTGGTCCGCCGGCGGACGCTGGCGATCACGGCCTGGCGGCGGGCGTGAGGGCCGGGTTCGAGGCCGAGCGCGGTGACGTTCATGCGCCGCCTTCGGTCAGCCGCTTGCGCAGGAACGAGGAAGCCTGGTCGATGACGAAGATCGACAGGATCAGCAGCACGAACAGGGCCGCCGTCTCGTCGCCGCTGCCCTGGCCCCAGCCGATGGTGCGCCGCAGCTCGGTGCCGATGCCGCCGGCGCCGACGAAACCGAGAATGGCCGAGGCGCGCACGTTGATCTCGAAACGCAGCATGAAATAGCTGAGATAGTTCGGCAGCACCTGTGGCAGCACCGCGAACTTCATGCGCTGCAGCCAGTTCGCGCCGCAGGCCTGCAGGCCCTCGATCGCCTTCCTGTCGAGATTCTCGTTGACCTCGGAGAACTGCTTGCCGAGCGCGCCCGAGGTGTGGAAGGCGACGGCGATCATCGCCGGCACCGGACTGGTGCCCAGCACGAAGATCAGGAACAGCGCGATGATCAGTTCGGGAAAGGCGCGCATCAGATCCATGACACGGCGCGCCATGGGCACGGCCGGCGCCCAGACGCCGAGATTGCTGCTGCCGAGAAAGGCGAAGACCATGGCGCCGATGCCGCCGAGGATGGTGGCGACGGCGGCGATGTTCAGCGTCTCGATCAGGGCTGGCAGGAAGCGGACCAGCAGGCCGGGGAACTCGGCGCCGGACTGCCAGGCCTCGATGACGATCTCGCCGGGATATTCGAAGAACTTGGCCAGGCCCTGCAGGAAGCCGCCCGAGTTCATGTCGTTGGCCTGGCCGTAGCCGGCGAAGACCACGGCGCCGAGGATGACGATCAGCGTCAGCGAGTAGAGCTGACGGCGCTTTTCATCGCGCGCGATGTCCGCGGCGAGGTCGGCGACGGGTGTCATGACGGGGCTGGGTCGGGTCAGGACCGCGAACGGGCGGCCCCGCCATGCGCGGGACCGCCCGAATGCGTGGGCCGGGTCAAGAACTAGCTGGCCTTGCGCTTACGCGCCTCGATGATGACTTCGTAGTCCTCGTGGCTGATCGGGGCGATGGCCTTGATCTCGCCGGCCATGAAGCCGTAGGCGCATTCCGCGTCCATCGACGGCAGGCTGGCCAGCATGCCGACCATCTTCAGCTTGACGTCGGCCGGCAGGTCCTTGCGCAGCACGATCGGGCCTTCGGGGATCACCTTCGAGCGCCAGATCTCCTTGATCTGCGTCATGTCGACGAGGCCGGCGTCGGTGGCCTTGCGCAGCGCGCCGCTGTTGAAGCCGTCTTCCCAGGCGCCGAGGCCGTCGGCCCAGGTCACGCCGGCGTCGATGTCGCCGTTCGAGACCGCGACGATGGTCTGCTCGTGGCCGCCGGTGAAGACGACGTCCCCGAAATACTTGCCCGCTTCCATGTCGTAGCCGGCCTGCGGGATCTCGATCGAGGGGATCAGGTAGCCCGACGTGGAGTTCGGATCGCCGAAGCCGAACTTCTTGCCCTGCATGTCCTTCAGGCTGTCGATGTTGGCGTCGACCCGGGCGAAGCCGATCGAGTAGTAGCCGAAGGAGCCGTCGGCGTTGATCTTGGTGAGCACGGGCTCGACGGCGTCGGGGTTGCTGAGATAGACCTTGGCGTAGCCGGAGGCGCCCAGCCAGGCCATGTCCAGATTGCCGCCGAGCAGACCCTCGATGACGCCGTTGTAATCGGCCGGCGCGAACAGCTTGGTCTCGACACCCAGCAGCTCGGTGGTCTTTTCGACCAGGCATTCGTTGCTGCGCAGACGGTCCGACGCGTTCTCGCCGCCGAGGATGCCGATGCGGAATTCCTTGATGCTGTCCTGGGCCAGCGCGCCGGTGGCCAGCAATACGGTCGCGGCGGCCGCCGCGATAGTCGTGGTGAGCTTCATCTTCCTCTCCTGCTGCGGGTGATCGTCATGTCGTCCGATTGGCTGGTGCGGTGCCGGTCAGGCCGGGATGGCGGCGGCCGCCGGGCTCGGGGCGTCCGCGGCCGCCGGGCCGAGCGCGGTCGAGGTCGTGGCCTCGTTGATGTCCTGGTCGGCGCCGTAGATCTCGCGCACGACCCGCGGCGTGAGTGCCGCCGGCGGACCGTCGAACACGAGCTGGCCATGCAGCATGCCGATCACCCGGTCGCAGTAGCTGCGGGCGGTGTCGAGCGTGTGCAGGTTGCAGATCACGGTCAGGCGGTCGCGTTCGTGGATCTCGCGCAGCGACGTCATCACCACCTCGGCGCTCAGCGGGTCGAGCGAGGCGATCGGCTCGTCGGCCAGGATCATTTTCGGTTCCTGGGTCAGGGCACGGGCGATGGCGACGCGCTGCTGCTGGCCGCCCGACAGGGTCTCGGCCCGCTGCAGGGCCTGGTCGGCGATGCCGAGGCGCTCCAGCGCCGTCAGCGCGCGCTCGATCTCGGCGCGGCCGAAGACGTTGAACAGGCTCTTGACGGTGCCGTGGCCGTTCAGCCGGCCGAGCATCACGTTGGTCACCACGTCCAGCCGCGGCACCAGGTTGAACTGCTGGAAGATCATCGCGCAGTCGCGCTGCCAGCGGCGCATCTCGGCGCCCTTGAGCGCCAGGACGTCGCGGCCGTCGACGACGACCTCGCCGCCCGTCGCCGGGGTCAGGCGGTTGATCATGCGCAGCAGCGTCGACTTGCCGGCGCCGGAACGGCCGATGATGCCGACCATCTGCGGCTGGTCGATCGCGAACGACACGCCGTCGACGGCGACGACGGCGCCGAAGGCCTTGGTCAGGTTCTTGACGTACATGATCGGTCCGTGGCGCCGGGGAATACGTGGGCGGATGAACGGTGCCGACACCGGTGCCGTCGGCGCGGAGCACCCATGGACACGGTCGGTCGGCTGCACAAGGGACGCATCTGTGGTTTTGTCGCCTGCCGTTGGTCTCGAAAAGACCAGGGATCGAATATGCTCGACGGCCGGCCGCCGCGTTGCGCGGCGGCCTGACTACCCTGCTGGCGGCGACCCTACGCGTGCTGTTTTTCAGATATGCGTCGAAAATATGACGGTTTTGATGCAGGCGTGAGTCGAGCGGGAGAGCGGGCCGGCAAGGCCCATTTTCAAACGGTCTCTCAGACGTCCGTCTCGAAGCCGAAGGCGTCGCCGTCGCGCACGAAGCGGCAGACCGACGGGGCCGGGAAATGCGCCGGCGCCATCAGCGTGTCGGTGTCGGCGTAGCGCTCGATCAGGCCGCGGCGGGTGGCGGCCGACAGCGCCCTGTCCTCGCAGGCCATCGAGGACCAGTCCGGCCGCTTGAGCTGCAGCGGGTGGTGGATGGTGTCGCCCAGCAGCACCGCCGAGGCATCGCCCGAGCGCAGGCTCACGACCATGTTGCCGGGCGTGTGGCCGGGCGCCGGCTCCAGCACGACGCCGTCCTCGATCGCATGGTCGCCGTCGACGAACACGGCCTGGCCGGCCTCGACCACCGGCAGCACGCTGTCGGCGAAGGCGATCTGGCGTGGCCCGCCGGCATCGGCCCGGTAGCGCCGTTCCCAGAAGTCGTATTCGCCGCGGCCCAGCAGGTATTGGGCGTTCGGAAAGGTCGGCACCCAGCGGCCGTCGACCAGCCGCGTGTTCCAGCCGATATGGTCGGCGTGCAGATGCGTGCAGAACACCATGTCGATGTCCTCGGGCCGGATGCCGAGACCCGCGAGGTCGGTCAGGAACGATCCGTCCCGCCGGTGCCAGTCGGGCCGGTTCGGCCGGTCCTTGTGATTGCCGATGCAACTGTCGACCAGGATCGTGTGGTGGGGCGTGCGCACGATGTAGGACTGGAAGCAGAACATCAGGCGGCCGGACACCGGGTCCTGATAGCGCGGCTGCAGCCAGTGCGCCTGCGCGTCGAGGAGATCAGGCGTCGCGTCGGGAAAGAAGTCGAAGGGATCGAGAAACGGGACCTCGATCTCGACCACGGACATGAGCTGAAGGTCGTTGAGCTGGCGCATGCGGGCGCTCTCCCGGCCGGTTGAGGTGCCGATGATAGCGGCAAATGGCGGCGCTGGAGCGGGCCGGTGCCGTACGGACGAAACCGCGCTAGCCGAGCAGGGCGTGGCTCAGCTCGAAGGCGAGCAGGGCGGCGCTGGCGAGCGCGCCCAGCAGCGGCAGCCAGCGGGGCGCGGTGAAGCCGTCGTGCGGCGCCGGGGCCACGGACTTCAGCCGGTGCAGCGACAGGTTGACCAGGGTGAAGACGGCCAGCGCCACGGCCGAGGTGGCCTTGGCCAGGGTGACGATGGGGAAGGCCAGCGCCAGGGCCAGCACCACCACCGTCGCCAGTGCCGTCGACCGCAGCGGCGTGCGGGTGCGCGGGTTGACGCGGGCCAGCGCCGCCGGCAGCCAGCCGCGGCTGCCCATGCCGTAGAGCACGCGGGCGGCCATGATGATCTGGATCAGCATGCCGTTCAGCACGGCGAGGATGGCGATGACGCTGATCGGCGTGCCGGCCAGGCCGGTCGTGCGCTCGAACAGCAGCGCCAGCGGCGCCTCGCTGTCCGCCAGCAGGCCGGCCGGCACCATGGCCACGGCGATCAGCGAGATCAGTACGTAGAAGGCCGAGGTGACGGCGAGCGTCAGGATGATGGCGCGCGGCAGGGTGCGGCGGACTTCCCGAACCTCCTCGGCGACGTTGACCATGTCCTCGAAGCCGATGAAGGCATAGAAGGCGAGCACGGCGCCCGACAGCACGCCGGTCCAGACCAGCGGCGCGCCGCCGGTCCAGGCCGGCTCGGGCATCGCGGCGCCGGTGCCGATGGCCGCGCCGCCGATGATCGCCATCAGGCCGCCGACCTCCAGCAGCGTCAGCACGGCGGCCAGCGCCACGGATTCGGTGATGCCGATGCCGGCGATCAGGCCCAGCGCGCCGACCAGCGCCAGCAGCAGCACCGCGTCCGGCAGGTCGACGAACGTGGCCATGTAGCCGACGAAGCCGTGCGCCAGCGTGGCGCAGGAAACCAGGCCCGCGGCGACCACCAGCAGGC
>JANQKO010000073.1 GCA_028281075.1 Alphaproteobacteria bacterium
GGCGCCGGCCAGCACGAACGGGTCGAGCGGCTCGGCATAGACGACGAAGCCGACGACGGCGATCAGCGGCAGGCGCAGGAAGTCGAGCGGCACCACGACCGTGGCGTCGGCGAAGGCCATGGCGCGCGCGATGCAGTAATGCGAGGTCAGGCCCGAGATGCCGATCACCACGACCCAGGGCCAGAGCGCCGGGCTGGGCGTCACCCAGGTCACGGCGCTGGGCGCGAGGCCGATCACGAGCTGGATCACGTTCATCCAGAACAGGATCACGATCGGCCGGTCGTGGGCGCTGAGCGACTTGGTGAAGACATAGGCCGAGGCATAGCCCAGCGCCGCGGCCAGCACGGCGATCGCCGCGGGGTGCACGATCGCCGCGCCCGGCCGCAGGATCACCAGGACGCCGATGAAGCCCAGCGCGATGGCGGCAAGGCGGACGCGGGTCAGCGGCTCGCGCAGGAACAGGGCGGCCAGGATCGCGGTCCAGATCGGCGTCGTGAACTCGATGGCGAAGACCTCGGCCAGCGGAATCGAGATCACCCCCAGCATCCAGAAATAGCTGGCCGCGTAATGCACGCTGTTGCGCGCCAGATGCACGAAGGGCCGCGGCGTCGCCAGCCGGCCCCAGCCGACGCGGGCGGCCAGCGGCACCAGCACGCAGAGGCAGATGGCGCTGCGCAGGAACAGGATCTGGAACAGCGTCAGCTCGCTCGACAGCTCGCGGCCGGCGACGGCCATGGCCGCGAACGACAGCAGCGCGCCGACCATCCACAGCATGGCGCGCGGCACGGACGGCGGGACCGGTTCGGACATCTGTTTCCTCGTAAAGGCCGGATCGCGGTTCACGGCCGGCATGCGCGTGGCGGGCAAAGACCGATTTCGCCCGACTCGCGCGTATGGCGCAAGCGTTCCGTTGACCTATGATGTCGTGGCCATGGACGTGGAGGGACGAGATGAGCGAGCGAAGACAGAGCGAGGCGGAGCGGGACCTGGTCGAGATGGCGCGCCGGGTGCTGCCGGCCGGCGGCTTCGGCAACATCGCGCTCGACACCGTGATCGCGCGCGGGCGCGGCGGCCGGGTCTGGGACGCCAGCGGCAACGAATATATCGACTACCTGCTGGGCTCGGGCCCGATGCTGATCGGCCACGCGCATCCCGACGTCACCGCCGCCGTGCTGGAACAGGTGCCGCAGGGCACCACCTTCTTCGCCAACAACGAACACGGCATCCGCCTCGCCGACGCCATCGTCGAGGCCGTGCCATGCGCCGACAAGGTCCGCTTCGTCAGCAGCGGCTCGGAGGCGACGCTCTACGCCATGCGCGTCGCCCGCGCCCACCGCAAGCGCGACAAGATCCTGAAGTTCGAGGGCGGCTATCACGGCATGAGCGACTATGCCCTGATGAGCATGGCGCCGACGCGGCCCGGCAACTTCCCGCAGGCGATCCCGGATTCCGCCGGCATCCCCGACAACGTGCGCGGCGAGGTGCTGATCGCGCCGTTCAACGACGCCGATCTCGCCGCCGGCCTGATCGCCCAGCACCGCGACGAGCTGGCCGGCGTCATCGTCGAGCCGTTCCAGCGCCTGATCCCGCCGAAGCCGGGGTTTCTGGAAGCGCTGCGCGAGGTGACGGCGGCGAACGAGATCCCGCTGATCTTCGACGAGGTCGTCACCGGCTTCCGCTTCGCCTATGGC
>JANQKO010000084.1 GCA_028281075.1 Alphaproteobacteria bacterium
GCCGGTGCCCGACCCGGACCAGGAACGCCGGCGGACCCGGGTGCTGCTGCACGGCGAGATCGGCTCGGCGACCGACATGCCCGGCGGCTGCCGTTTCCATCCGCGCTGCTACAAGGCGCGGCTGCTGGCCGAACGCGCGGATGTCGAGACGGTCGAGACCGGCGCCGGACACCGGCTGCCGCGCGCCTGTGTCGAACGGCCGCCGGCGCTCGCCGGCGGGAACGGCCATCTGGCCGCATGCCATTTCCCCGAAACCGGGGCCGATTAGAGGCCTACATCGGACACGCGGATTCTTATGTTTGGAGCCACAGTCAGGAGGATGCGATGAGCGACGTGATCAAGGTGTTCTGGCAGCCGCATTGAACGAGCTGTCTCCGGGTCAAGGATTACCTGTCGGTCCGTGGGATCGAATTCGAATCCGTGAACGTGTTGGAAGACAGCGGCATGGCGGCGCTGCAGGCGCTGGGCGCCCGCAGCGTACCGGTGGTCTCCAGGGGCGACAGGTTCGTCTTCGCCCAGGTGATCAAGGACGTGGTCGACTTCCTGGAGCTGGAAGACGATACCGGGCCCAACCTGTCGCCGGACGAACTGGCGGCGCGCTATGACGGCATCCTGGAGACGGCCGTCCGGCTGACCCGGCAGATGCCGGACGCGCGTCTCGAGGACGAGTTGCCGAACCGGCCGCGCTCGTGGCGGGTGCTGATGCATCATGTCTTCCAGATTCCGGTCGCCTTCCTCGACATGGAAGAGCGGGGCGAGACGCTGACCTACGAGAACATGGTGGCGCCGCCGCCCGACGACATGACCACCAGCACCGATATCGCCCGGTTCGGCGAGGCGGTGCGCGGTCGCTTCCAGGCCTGGTGGGCGGCGGCCCGGGGCGGCGACTTCGCCGGCGAGGTGCCGACCTATTTCGGCGCCACCTCGCGGCACGAGATGCTGGAGCGCACGGTCTGGCACTCGACCCAGCATGTGCGGCAGGTCGCCTCGCTGCTGGAACAGGCCGGCGTGAGCCCGGACCGGCCGCCGACATCGGCCGACATCGAAGGGCTGCCGCTGACCGAGGCGGTATGGGACGAAACCTGATAGCAGAAGGAACCATGAGCATGACGGATATCGACAGCCAGCAGAACTACTACGACAATATCGGCTTCAGCCAGCGGCTGGGCTTCGGCAAGCGGCCAGCGGTGCTGGTCATCGACATGTGCCGCGGCATCACCGAGCCGGGCAAGATGTATATCGACATGGACGCGCACATCCCCCGCATCCAGGCCATCAACGAGGCGGCCCGGCGGATCGGCGCGCCGGTGGTGTTCACCACGGTCGCCTATCACAAGGATCTGGCCGACGCCGGCACCTTCGGCCAGAAGGTGCCGCTGGTGCAGAACCTGCTCTTCGGCTCGACCGACGTCGAGATCGACCCGCGCCTGCCGGTCGAGGAAGCGGACCACCTGCTGGTGAAGAAGTTCCCGAGCGCCTTCTACGGCACCAACCTGCAGTCAATGCTGACCGGGCTCGGCGTCGACACCACGATCATCGTCGGCAACTCGACCAGCGGCTGCGTGCGCGCCACGACCTGCGACGCCATCTCCGGCGGCTTCCGCCCGGTCGTGCCCAGCGACTGCGTCGCCGACCGGGCGCCGCTGTCGCACGAGGTGAATTTGTTCGACATGGACTCGAAAAACGCCGACGTCATGCCGAGCGCCGACGTGCTGGCCTATCTCGATGGCCTGGCAACGGACCGGGTCGCGGCCGAGTAGTCTGGCCGCGTTCCCGTCAGGGCGGGCACTCCGGCGACGGCGGCGCGGCGGGAACACCGTTCATCGCGGCAACGTCAGGCCAATACTTGCTGCGGCGGAGCTGGCAGTCGAAGAATTCGAAACGGATCTTTTCCTTGCCGGGGAAGTCCGGCCGCCAGCCCTCGTCCAGAAACTGCCGCGCCCGGTCATAGTGGCCGGTATAGATCAGTTCGAGCATGATGTCCCACAGCTTGAAGTCGTAGGGATGCAGGTCCGAGGTGCCCCACCAATCGCTGGTGCGCAGCGCCTGCGCCTGGCGCCGAAGCACCGCTTCGGGGATCGCGGGTCGCCGTGTCAGTTCCGGCGCGAAACGATATTTGCCGTTCCGGAACTTGAGCGCGACACGCGGCGACGGCATGGCGGCAAAGGGGGCATACCAGTAAACAAAGCCGGTGTCGCTGAGCACGACCTCCAACGCCGGATCGTCATCAAGGTTCAGGAATCGGGTGTTCGAGAAGCTCGCCCGAACTTCGTCGACCTTTCGCAGTCCGCCAACGAAGGCGTAAATGTGGAACGTTGTCAGGCCGTGTTCCTCGGCGACGATCAGAATGTTCGGTTCGCCATCTCCCGTGATGTCCGTGCCCAGCGGTATAAGCGGCATCTTGCGCGACGCGGCAATCGCCCTGGGGTCGATGGAGACAAAAAGGTTCTCGATCTTCTCCACGACCCGCCCATCCTTACTGATGATCAGCCGGTCGGACGCATGACGGGTCCAACCCTCCATGCCGAATCTGATGTCGTAGATCCGGAATCGGTAATCGCCGATCGATGCCGATGCCTTGAGTATCGGCCGGTGTTCGGTGAATTCGGTCGCCATCGCGATGTCGATCCCGAACGCCAGCGCGATTCCGGCCGCGGCGATGCACCCAACGAACCACTTTCGTGCCTGACCCATCCGTGAGACTGTCATTGATGAATTGCTCGAATAATCTCGATCGATCTACATCTTATACTTGATTTTTTATTAGTAAATACAATTATTGCGAGCATACGGATTTCATTTGCGGCGATCATCGTTCGATCCGCGTCGAAACAACATACAGCGTCTAACGCTACCGCCGCCGACATCCTCGGGATACTGCTGAGCATGGCGCTCCCGGACGAGACTGTCGGCTGGCCGGTGGGCCAACGAGGGTGTGACAATATTCGATTTCAGCGTCAATCCTTCGTCATGCCAGCGTAGAGGCGTGTGAAGAAATCGCATCGGTGCCACCGGCGTGACGGATTTTTTGGGTCGCAGGTAATCTCTTCAGAGGCTCGCAGGCCGGCATGACCACGGTCAGCCGATTGATGCAGTGCTCGATCGCATCCGCGATGCCCCGGCTGACCTCGTCATAGGCCCGCCCGGCCGACGACCAGGTGGCCGACGGCCCGGTGTTGTGCGGGCGGACGGGGGTGTCGACAGAATCTCGCGCAACGGTCATGCTTGTCTCCTTATCGACGGCCTGTCCGGACCCGACGGCCGGCGGACATGGCGGGGAGATCGCAACGGGGGAAACGGCGATCCAGTTCAGAAAATGAACCGGACACCGGATCGGCCGTCGCCTACATATCGACAGACGCCGATCCGGCGACACAGTCAGGACCGTCGAGCGATGAGAACGGAAACCGAATACGGCCAGTTCTGCCCGGTCGCCAAGGCGGCCGAGATCGTCACCACGCGGTGGACGCCGCTGATCCTGCGCGAGATGATCTGCGGCAGCGCGCGCTTCAACGAAATCCACCGGGGCGTACCGCTGATGTCGCGCGCCCTGCTGTCCAAGCGGCTGAAGGAATTGCAGGCATCGGGCGTCATCGCGCGAGACGGGGCGGCCGGATCACCGGCCTCGGCCTACCGCCTGACGCCGTCGGGCGAGGCGCTGCAGCCGATCATCCTCGCGCTGGGCCTGTGGGGCCGGCAATGGGTCGAGAGCGCGCTGGACGGGCCGGACTGGGATGCCGGCGTGCTGATGTGGGACATGCGGCGGCGCATCGACACCTCGGCGCTGCCCGCCGGACGCACGGTCATGCAGTTCGACTATCACGACGCACCGGACGAGCTGCGCCGCTGGTGGCTGGTGATCGACGACGACGCCGTCGATCTCTGCCAGTCCGACCCGGGGCACGAAATCGACCTCTATGTCGCGGCCAGCGTGCCGGTCATGGCCGGCGTCTGGATCGGCAAGCGCTCGCTGCCGGCGGCGCTGGACGACGAGGAGATCGTCCTCGTCGGCGATGCCGGCCTGCGCCGGTCCATCCGGCGCTGGCTGAAGCTGTCCCTGCTGGCCGACGCGGCGGAACGGACCCACGCCCCGGCCGGCTAGCGGCCGGCGCGGCCGCGGTCCGCCGGGTCCGCCGCAGAGCCTTGCCGGCGCTTGTTCGGCCATGCGACTATTGTTTTCAATCGGACAGACGGGGGGCGCATAGCGCATCAACGCCGATGGCGAGAACCATGTTCGAAAAATACGGCGGCTTCGGCGCCGTCAGCAAAGTGGTCAGCGCCTTCTACGACAAGGTGCTGGATTCCGACGTCATCGGCCCCTATTTCGACGACGTCGACATGCGCCGCCTGGTCGACCACCAGACCAAGTTCATCTCCGACACCATGGGCGGCCCGGCCAGCTATTCGAACGAGGCGCTGCGCAAGGTGCATGCCCCGCACCGGATCGACCGCGACGCCAATCTGGAGATGGCGCGGCTGCTGCGCGAGACGCTGCTGGAGTTCGACATCGAGCCGGCCGACGTGGACGCCATCATGGCCGAGATCGAGGCGCGGTCGGCCTACGTGATCTCCGGTCCGGCAACGTGAGCGAGCCGGCCCGGGATATCGCCATGAACATGGACCGCTTCCGCGCGGCCCTGCTCGACACGGTCGGCGTCGGGCTGGCCGTCGTCGAGCCGAACGAGTTCCGCCTGCTGATCCACAACGCCATGTTCGCCGAGTGGTTCCCGGGCGTGGACGACGGCGGGGCGCGGCTGCTGGACATCCTGCCCGACGTCGACCTGCCGATGGCGAAGGCGCGCCTCGGCGAGCAGCGGAGCTGGAAGTTCGAGGTCGAGGTCAAGCCGAAACGCCGGACCATCGTGCTGGCGGTGGAAGTGGCGCCGGCGGAAGGCGCCGTCGCCGGCGAGCTGATGGTGCAATGTCAGAACATCTCGAAGATCCGCGAGCTGGAATACATGATCGAGTCCTACTCGAACATGATCGAGCGGCAGAACCGCGACCTGCGCAAGGAGAAGGAACGGGTCGAGAAGCTGCTGCTGAACATCATGCCGCAGCAGGTCTACGAGGAATGGAAGGAGTTCGGCGTCACCACGCCGCATCGCTACGACGCGGCCTCGGTGCTGATGCTGGACTTCGTCGGCTTCACCGAGATGTCGATCCGCTACGAGCCGACCAAGCTGATCGCCGAGCTGAACGACATCTTCACCGGCTTCGACCGCATCGTCGAGCAGTTCGGCTGCGAGCGGCTGAAGACCATCGGCGATGCCTATGTGGCGGTCGCCGGGGTGCCGGAACCGAACCCCGACCATGCCCGCAACATCGCGCAGGTGGCGCTGCGCTTCGTGCGGTTCCTGAAGCGCCGCAACAGCACCAGCGAGTTCGAATGGCGCTGCCGCGTCGGCATCAGCTCGGGCCCGGTGATCGGCTCGGTCGTCGGCGTGCAGAAATACGTCTACGACATCTTCGGGCCGGGCATGAACCTGGCCGCCCGGCTGGAACCGCTCTGCCAGCCCATGGAGATCCTGGTCAGCGGCGATACCCATGCCCTGATCGGCAACGACTTCGCCTTCTCGAACCTGGGCATGCACGACATCCGCGGCTTCGGCCCGAAGGCGGTCTACCGGCTGGAAGGCGATTTCGGCGCGGCCAACGACGCCGCATTCGGCTGACGGCCGACCCGCGCCGGCGCCGGCCTGACGGCTTACCGGACGGCCGCTAGAGCGTTTTCCGCTCACGCGGAATCTGCACCGGCCTGGTGCCGTACGAACAAAAAATGCTCTACCCGCCCGCGGCCTGGTTGCGGAGACAGCATTTCTTGAATTTCTTGCCGCTGCCACAGGGACAAGGATCGTTGCGACCGACGTTCCGGAAGAGGTTGATGGCCGGCTCGGCCGTGACGTGCGACCGCCCTGCCGGCTCGGGCCGCGGTGGCGGGTCTTCAGCGGGGTTGAACACGGCCCAGCCCGACAGTTCCTCGACAACATCGTCGAATGGCTCGTGCGATCCCCAGCCGGACGACCAGGGCGCCGCCGGGTTGGCGATCGCATGGCGCAGGTCCCGCTCGAAGTGATCGTAGCTGGACCAGTCGGGCAGGATGAAACGACGGTCGTAGGCCTGCTTGACCTCCGACCGGAGCTCCTCCAGGCCGAGCACGGCGACGGCATCCGACCAGCCAAACCAGACGAACGACGTGGCCTGCGGCAGGATGTTGACATAGGCATACCGCAGAAAGCGCGCGGCCTCGTCCCGGTCGAGCTGGCCGCGCACGACCAGCAGCGCCAGCACTTCGCACATCTCGCTGCGCACGTGCTCGTCGGCTTCCAGATTGAGAATGATGTCGTAGAGCGGTCGCGGATCGCCGTCGAACACGGCGGCCATGATCCGCGCGGCCGTTGACGTCGTCGCGTCGCCGATGGCGGATTCGAGTTTCTCCACATCGCACTGCAGCAACCGGGCGAGTGGCCGGTAGGCCGCGGTTTCCCGCCATTCGCCGAACAGGTGAAATATCAGGAAGACCGCGTCCTCGTTGGTCCCGTCGTCGACGAAGCCATCGATGATGTCGATGAACCGCGGCACGATACCGGGATGCCGCGCCCGAGCGGCGTCGATGGCCGCTTCCGGCAATCGGCCCATTGTCGACAGGCCGGCCAGAATGTCGTCGAATTCCATGGCTGATTATCCCCAGGCTCGCCTCGATGCCCGACCGGCGGTCCGTTCCGGCGTGATTCTCGCCCGCGCAGTATACGCGCGCCGCCGGCCGGTATCGCCCTGATCGCGCGCAAGGGCACGGAAATGGTCTCCGGTGCCACGGAATCACCACATCGCGAGACAGCATTCCGGCAGCGGCACACGCGCGCATTTAGGGATATGATCCGCACTCTTGAGTCGAGATACCTGCCATGAGGAAGCCATGACAAACAACAATGACAAGGCGAAGGCGGCGGCCGCCGCCCGGGCGCATTTTCAGGACACCACGGGATATCTGCCGGAATCGGTCCGCGTGTTGAGCGAACATGCCCCGCATGTCGTGGACGGCTACCTGGTGCTGCGCGAATACGTGCACGCGGTGCCGCCGGAGGGCCATCTCGACGTCAAGACGCGCGAGCTGCTGTTCACCGTGCTCGATGTCGTCGCCGGCCATGTCGAGGGGGCCAAGGCCCATGTCGAGTCCGGCCTGCGCGCCGGCCTGACCATCGGCGAGCTGACCCAGGCACTGACCATCGCCATGATGGTCTCGGGCATCCACACCTGGGCCATCTGGGGCCATGAAGTGGTCGACCATGCCGCCAAGCTCGCGGCGGCCGACGCCGCCGGGGGCTGACCGTCGGCGCCGCCGGCGAAGACGGATTTGGCGCCGGTTCGAAAATGAGCCCATCGGCCCGTTTATGGCCTTGCCGGGCCGCGTCGGCGTCGACTAGAATTGAGAATGACTCTCATTCTTTAGCAACTTGGCGATCCGCGCCACCGGCGCGAATGGATCGCCGCCGGGAATGGATCCGATCGCCCCCGTCGCCGCGTCTCGCAGTTCCCTCGCCCACGATGAAATCTTCGTTCCGACAATCAATGGCGCTGGTGCATACCTGGGGCGGCTTGCTTGTCGGCTGGGTCTTGTTCTTCGTCTTCCTGACCGGCACGTTCGGCTATCTGAACACCGAGGTGACGCGGTGGATGAAGCCGGAAATCCGTGCCGCCGCCACGCCGCCGCCGGCCGCCGAATTGCTGCCGGCCGGCGAAGCCTGGCTCGCCCGCGAAGCCGGCGATGCCCAAAGCTGGTACATCTTCCTTCCAGGCGGGCGCAGCGGTGGCGCGTTTTCCGTCGGCTGGCGGACCTGGCCCGACGGCGAGGCGCGGTTCGGCGCCTTCAGCAGACAGGCGCTCGATCCCGCCAGCGGCCAGGCGACCACCGGCACGGTGCGCGAGACGGGCGGCGGCGACACGCTCTACCGCATGCATTACCGGCTGCACTACATGCCCTACGACCTGGCCGTCGCGATTGTCGGCATCTGCACCATGTTCATGCTGCTGGCGATCATCACCGGCGTGATCGTCCACAAGAAGATCTTCCGGGACTTCTTCACCTTCCGCGTGGGCCGGGGGCAACGAAGCTGGCTCGACGGCCATAACCTGCTGAGCGTCACGGCCCTGCCGTTCCACGTGATGATCACCTGGTCGGGGTTGATCTTCTATATGTTCACCTACATGCCGGTCGCGGTGGACAGCTTCTACCCGGAAGGCGAGGCGCGGGACCGGTTCCATACCGAGGTCCTGGGAAGTGACCGCATCGCGCCCGGCACGAACGGACCGGTCGCGCGGATGGCGCCGCTCGGCCCCATGCTGGCGCTGGCGGAAAGCCGCTGGGGGCAGAACCAGACCGCGACCGTCCGCATCGAAGGTCCCGGCCGCGCCAACGCGCGGGTGCTGGTCTATTCCCACGACACCGGCATCCGGCGGGCACGCCAGACGCTGCTGTTCGACGGGAATTCGGGCAGCCTGCTGAGCGAGGGTCCGAAAGCGGGCACCGCCACGGGCCGCTTCGAGCAGGTGATGCTCGGCCTGCACGAGGGCCGTTTCGCCGGTCCGGTCCTGCGCGCGCTCTACGTCTTCGCCGGCCTTGCCGGCACGGCGATGATCGCGACGGGACTGGTTCTGTGGTCCAGCAAACGCAAGGCGAAGCTGGCGCGGGACGAGAACGGACACCTCGGCATCGCCGCCGTCGATATCCTGAACGCCGGCACCATCATCGGTCTGCCGATCGGCATCGCCGCCTATTTCTGGGCGAACCGCCTGCTTCCCGTCGGCATGGAGGACCGCGCCGCCTGGGAAGTGCATGTGATGTTCATCGCCTGGGGATTGACCTATCTCGTCGCCATGTGGCGGCCGGCGTCCCGCGCCTGGCTCGAGCTCTGCGCGCTCGCCGCCGCGGCCTGTGGCCTGCTTCCGCTCGTCAACGCGCTGACCACCGACCGCGGTCTCGTGGCATCCATTGCCGACGGCGATTGGGGATTCGCCGGCTTCGATCTGTCGGCCCTCGGCGCCGGACTGTTCTTTCTCTTCCTTGTCGGACTGATCCGCCGGAAGGACCGGCGGCGGGCCGCCACGCGGGCGCCCATGCCGGCGGACGCCGCCAAGGCGAAGGCCGCGTGATGGCGGCCGTGCGACGGTTCACGGTCTCGGACCATGGCCTGTCCGTCACCGCGCGGATACTGGCCGCGGTGGCCGGGGGGTATGCGCTGACGTCGCTGATCACGTTTGCCCTGTCGCGCCTGCTGCCCCGGGCCGGCATGCTTCAGTCCGAGGCGGTTCTCGCCGCGACCATCGCCAGCTTTCCGATCTATGCCGTGATCGTCATGGCGGTCTTCCACGCGCGCAGCGCCCGGCGCGCCTGGCTGGGCCTGATCGCCGGCGCGGTCCCCTGCGCGCTGGCGCTTGGCCTTTCCATGCCGACGGCGGCCGGCTGATGGCCGCGCTCGTGGCCATCGCCCTCTGCGGCGCCGGCTTCGCCATTCTGGCGCTGTCGATGGCGAAGCATCACCGGGACGTGTTCGGCATCCCGGGATCAAGTCACCGGCGCCTGGCCGCCCGTGTCCTGGGCTGGGGACTGCTCGGCCTGTCGCTTCTGTCGTGCCAGGCGACATGGGGCGCCGCCATCGGCACCGTCGTCTGGTTCGGCCTGATGACCGTGACGGCCCTGCTGGTCGCGGTCGGCCTGACCTACGCGCCACGATCCGATGGCGGCCCCCTCGCGCGACGAAACCGCGGCGCCTGACAACATCAGCGATCGTTCGAGAATTGGCTTTGCCGTCCCGCTCCCCCACCCGGCCACCCAACGAAAGTATCCTGAATTGGATGGCCGGGTGGGGGAGCGGACCGGCAAAGCGCCGAAAATGGGCCGGCGAGCCCATTTTCAAACGATTTCTCAGCCCCGCTTGCGGAAGCGGCGGCGGGTCGGGAAGCTTTTCTTGGCGGCGGCGAAACCGTCGGTCGGCGGCGGCGAGCCGGGCGCCGGCATGTCGCGGGCGGCCGTCTCGATCTTCTCGATCCGCTCCGCCGTGTCCGGATGGGTCGAGAACAGCGAATTCGTCGCTTCGGTGTCCCGCGGCGTCACCTTCAGCAGGGTCTTGAAGAAGTTCGCGGCGCGGGCCGGGTCGTGGCCGGTGCGGCCGAACACCGTCAGGATGTGCTGGTCGGCCTCGCGCTCGGCGCCGCGCGAATAGCCCGAGGTCACCATGTCGAACAGCGGCGCCTCCAGGGCGTCGATCAGCTTGTCGGTCATGAAGGCGTCGCTGCCGCCCATCTCGGCCGTGATGGCCTCGCGGCCGATCGCCGTCAGGCCCTTCTGGAAGCTGTCCGAGCGCATCTGCTTGATGCCGTGGCTGAGCTCGGCATGGCCGATCTCATGGCTGAGCACGGCGGCGAGCTCGGCCTCGTCGGCGGTATAGCGCAGGATACCCTTGTTGACGGCGATCTTGCCACCGGGCAGCGCCCAGGCGTTCAGCGTGTTGTCGTTGACCAGCACCACCTCCCACGGCAACCCGGTCCGGCCCGAGGTCGCGATCAGCGGCTCGGCGAAACGCCGCAGTCCGGCCTGCGCCTTGGCGTTGCCGTAGGCACCGCCGGACTTGTCGACGAGGCGGCCGAACAACTGGTTGCCGATGCGGATCTCGTCGTCCTCGCCCAGGCTCAGGCCCTTGAACAGGTCCTGCGCGCCCTTCAGGATGCGGCCCAGGTCGAGGTTCAGGCCGGAACCGGAATCGCTGTCCGATCCGCCGAAGCCGAAACGGAACTGCGCCAGCGCCGGCGCCGCGACGGCCGCCGCCGCCGCGCCCGACAGGCCGGCGACAACCCGCCGCCGGCCGAGCCGGCGGGATGAAGACCTTGGCGTGCTGGCATCCGACATCTCGATCCTCCTCTTCTCAAGCCTATTTCGTGGTCGCGACGAAGGCGCGGTCCCAATTGGCGGGCGGCGGCTCGGCCAGGTAATGCCGGCAGCGCTCGATATAAACGGCCGCCGCCTCGTCGTCGCTGGCCAGGCTCTGGAAGGCGGCCATGGCGTCGGCGAAACGGCGCCGGTAATAGAGCGCCAGCGCCGCGTGGAAGGCGCGCACGCCGCTCAGCCGGTTGTCGCCGACCTCGGCGCGCCGGCCGACCACCTCGTAGACCTTGACCGGCTGCGTCCGGCCCTTGACCACCAGCCGGTCGAGCCGGCGCAGCACGAACGCGTCGCCGAGCCGGCGCGCGGTCTCCTGGCCGATCATCAGCAGGCTGCCATAAGTCTTGTTCGCGCCCTCCAGCCGGGCCGCCAGGTTCACGGTATCGCCGGTCACGGTATAGTTGAAGCGCGAGGTCGAGCCCATGTTGCCGACCAGGGCGATGCCGGTGTTGATGCCGATGCGGGTGCCGATGGCCGGCAGGCCGTACTTGCCGCGCACGACGTCGCGGTTGAAGTCGTCCAGCGCGGCCAGGCAGTCGAGGGCGGCGCCGACGGCGTGCCGCTCGGCCTCGGCGTCGGGCAGCGGCGCGCCCCAGACGGCCATCACCGCGTCGCCGATGAACTTGTCAATATAGCCGCCATGGCGCTCGACGATCTCGGTCACGGTGGTGAAATAGGCGTTCACCACCTCGACCAGCAGCTCAGGCGTGTCGCGCAGGCCCTCGCTTATGCTGGTGTAACCGACGATATCGGAAAACCAGACCGTCACCCGCCGGCTCTCGCCGCCGAGCTTCAGGCTGTCGGCGTCATCGGCCAGCCGGTCGACCAGGCTGGGCGCCAGGTAGTGCCGGAAGGCATGCTGGATGCGGCGCTTGGTCTTGTCCTCGACGACGAAGCGGAAGGCATAGACGATGGTGTAGGCGGCGATGGCGGCCAGCAGGATGGCGCCAAGCGGCAGCACCAGGCCGGACCGAAAGGCGAGCCAGGCGGCAACGCCCTCGGCCGCCAGCGCCGCGATACCCGCCGCCAGACCGGTCATCGGCGGCAGCAGGAAGAACAGCAGCGCCAGGCCCGAGGCGCCGGCCGCGACCAGAAGGAAGACACCGACGGGCGGCAGCAACGTCAGCGCGTTGTCCTTGGCGATGGTGTTGACCGCGGCCGCGTGCACGTAGATGCCCGAGATCGAGCGCCGGTCGGCGACGGCGCCGAAGCGGTCGGCATCGAACGGCAGCACGCAGCGCGCCGGCGTCCCATTGTCCCGGGAGAGGGCGAAACGCTTGGCCGGCACGCGGCGGTCCTCCAGGTCCAGCGCCGAGCCGATGATGACGATACGGTCGGCGAGGTGCCGGGCGAAGAATTCCTCGCGGCCGGCCTCGCGGCAGGCATGCAGGTCGGCCAGGCTGTAGGTCGGCACGTCGCCGGGACCGGTATTGTAGTTGATCAGGAAGTCGCCCGCCGGCAGCGCGAAGCCGGCCCGGCGCGCCAGCTCGGCCGCGAAGCTGGTGACGGCGCCGCCGGATTCGGTCGGGACGGCCGGCCGGTATCGCCGCACCACCTCGTCGGCGTCCAGCACAAGGTTGAGCGGTTTCACGTTCGCCGGCCCGCCCGCGGCCCGGATCTGGCCCAGGTAGGGCCGGATGGTCTGCTGCGACAGACGCGTCTCGCCCAGGACCAGGCGGCCGGCCCTACCGGTCTTGAAAAAGCTCTTCAGCAGCGGCTTGTCGAAGCCCGGCAGCAGGCCCCGCCGGTCGAGGCTGGTGGGGTAGATCAGATCGAGTCCGATGACGCGGGCGCCGGCCCGGTCGATGGCATCGATGACGTCGGCCAGCAGCGGTGTCCAAGCGACCTTCGGCGTGTCGGTGAAGGGCGGCGTGCGGTAGGTCTCCTCGTCGATGACGACGGCCACGACGGCCGATTCCGACGGCGGATACAGCGGCCCGTCGAGCTGATGCCGGACGGCGATCAGGACGTCGATGCCCATGCGGTGCAGCAGCCGGGCGTCCGGCCAGGTCGCGATGCCGCCCAGGATCAGGCCCAGGCAGCCGGCGATGAGCAGCCGCCGCGACCAGTTGCCACGGCCCAGCGGCGGTTTCGCGCGCGTTGAGCCCGCCACCTGCGTCGCCGCGCGCGGTCAGCGGCCGACCGGCACCACCCGGCTGAGCGCGGTGTCCGGCCCTCCGAGGTCCGGGTCGACCGAGAACACCGCTTCCAGGGCCGCCTGGCCCGCCATGGCAACGGTCACCTGGTAGGGCCATCCGATTTCGAGCGTCGGCGCGTCGTCGGGATAGGCGACCCGGTCGCCGTTGACGCTCGCCTGCCAGATGATCTGCGGCGGTTCCTGGTCCATGTCGATCACCGAGATGGTGGCCGCGCCGCCGGTCGAGACCCACTTGAATGTCGGCCGTTCCGCCTTGACCGTCCATTCCGACCAGTCCTGGTCCGAGTAGGGCGTGACGCGGTCGACCACCGCGCCGGCCTCGGCCCCGCCCTCGCCGGACGCGGCGGCGACCACGATCTGATCGCCCTGGCAGGCCACCTTTTCCATGCTGACCTTGCCGCCGTCGACGGCGCTGGCGCCGCGCTCGACCGTGACCCGGCCGCCCTGGATGGTCTCCAGCATGCAGCTATCGAAATAGGACAGCACCAGGCTGCCCTTGCCGCCGAGATCGATGACCTGGCCCGGAAACACGTAATCGAGGAAGTCGACGCCGGCGTCCGGCGCGTTCTTCACGTCCTCGACCAGCGCCGCGGCGCCCCCGCCGCCGCCGGCAGCACCACCGCCGCCCGACCGCAGGCCCATGCGGCCGCCGGTGTCCTGGTCCTGGGACTGACCGCCCTTGGTCGCGCCCTTGAGCAGACTTTCGAACAGGTTCTGCGCCGTCGCGGGCGCCGGGCCGGCGGCGGCCACGACAAGGCACAGCAGGGCGGCAACAACTGGAACGCGGTGGGTGCGCATTTCGTTTACCCCTCTTCCCGCCGGTCGTCCGTCGCCGGACGACGTCCGTCGGCGGATGTTAGCAAATTCCTAGCACGACCGCCGCCGGCCACCGGTGATCCGTGTCACGATTCGAAAAATTCGTCACGCCGCCCCAAAAAGAACGGGGGCGCCGAAGCGCCCCCGCGTTAACGGCGTCGATGTGGCGGACGTCAGCCGTCGTAGCGGCCGACGATGGAGATCGACGAGACGTTCTGGTGCGGGAAGCCGCCCAGATTGTGCGTCATGCCGTGCACCGGGTTGTCGAGCTGGCGGTCGCCGGCGCGGCCCAGGATCTGGCTGTACATCTCGTACAGCATGCGCAGGCCCGAGGCGCCGATCGGATGGCCGAAGCATTTCAGGCCGCCGTCGATCTGGCAGGGGATCTGGCCGTCGGCGTCGTAGAAGCCGTCCAGCACGTCGCGCCAGGCCTTGCCCTCGTCCGAGAGATAGAGGTCTTCCATGGTCACGAGCTCGGTGATCGAGAAGCAGTCATGGCATTCGAACATGCTGATCTCGTCGCGCGGCTTCTCGATGCCGGCCTCCTTGTAGGCCCGCTCGGCGGCCTTGCGCGTGGTCATGAAATAGCTGCCGTCCCAGGAATTGTGGCTGGCCTCGACGCCGTTCGAGACCGCGAGCTGCAGCGCCTTCACGGTGACGAGATCGGTCTTGCCCAGGCTGCGGGCGATCTCGGGCGTGGTGACGATGGCCGCCGCGGCGCCGTCCGAGACGCCGCAGCAGTCGAACAGGCCGAGCGGCTCGGCGATCATTGGCGCGTTCAGGACCGTGTCGATGTCGATTTCCTTGCGCAGGTGCGCGCGCGGGTTCTTGGCGCCGTTGGCATGGCTCTTGACCGAGATCTGCGCCATGGCCCGCTTCAGCTCGCCGGCATCGACGCCGTGCTTCTCGCGGTAGGCGCTGGCGAGCTGGGCGAAGCTGCCGGGCGCCGACGCATTGGCCCAGTACATGGACTGCAGGACGCCGCGGTTGCGCTGCGGCAGGCCGCCATAGCCGGTGTCTTTCAGCTTCTCGACGCCGGCGGCGAGCGCGATATCGGCCGCGCCCGAGGCGACGGCATAGACCGCGCCGCGGAACGACTCGGTGCCGCTGGCGCAGTAGTTCTCGACCCGGGTCACCGGGATGTAGGGCAGGCGCAGCGCCACCGACAGCGGCACGCCGGACTTGCCGACATGCGCTTCCTCGATGGCGGTCGAGAACCAGGCCGCGTCGATCCGGCTGGTCTCGATGCCGGCGTCCTCGAGGCACTCCTCGTAGGCCTCGACGATCAGGTCCTCGGCCTCCATGTCCCAGCGCTCGCCGAACTTCGAGCAGCCCATGCCGAGAATGGCGACCTTATCCTTGATACCGCTTGCCATGATGTCTCTCTCCTAATCGCTGGCGCCTGTCGGCACGCCTGTCTTGAGGTCTCGTCTTGAGGTCTCGTCTTGAGGTCTCGTCTTGAGGTCTCGTCTTGAGGTCTCTGGGGTCGGATCTACTGGCGGGTATGGTCCGGCGCGGCCTTCCAGAAGTATTTGGTGAAGCCGCGCTGATCGTCGTGCTCCTTGATGCGGAAGACCATGCGCATCGGCATGCCGACGTCGACGCCGCCGACGTCCACGTCGGTCAAGTCTGACATAAGCCGGCCGCCCTCTTCAAACACCACCATGCCGAAATGCTGCGGCGGGTCGGGGGTGTAGGTCAGGTTGTCGGCGGTCCAGCTCTGGATCTTGGCCGGGATGTTGGCGAAGGGGTGATCCTCCTGGGTGCGGAAGGCGCCGCAGTTCGGATTCACGCAGACGTTCGATTTCGGATACTGCACCGTGCCGCAGCGGCTGCACTTGCCGCCGACGAAGCCGGTCAGCATCTCCTTCTTGCGGTAGAGCGTCGACAGCGCGGTCTGCTTGTCGAGCTCGGCGCGGATGCCGCGGTCCTGCGTCACCAGGTGGTTGAACGACAGATAGCGGTTGTAGTTGGTCTCTTCCTTGCGGCGGGCGAGGAAGCCCTTCACGCCCTGGCGGCCGTCCACCCCGGCGAGCGCGTCGGTCGTGCGGAACAGCAGAACGTCGCAGCCCTGGCCCCAGCCGACCAGCAGCACGTTCTGGCCGGGACTGGCGTCCTGCAGCGCGTCGACCAGCATGACCAGCGCGTGCGCGGTGCCGCTCTCGCCCATGACGCCGTGCAGGTTGTCGCGCACGGCGCCGTCGGGAATGCCGGCCTTCTTGGCGATGCGGCCCGGCACCGGGCGCATCACCGTCGGCATGACGAAGTGATCGATGTCGGCGGCCTTCACGCCCGTCTTCTCGAACAGGCCGGCCAGCGCGCGCGGCACGATCTTGAAATAGCCCTCGTCGCGGATCCAGCGCTCTTCCCAGTTGTAGTCGAAATCCTCGTTGCCGCCGCGGTAGTGGTCGACGAAGTCGGTGGCGACCTGGTGCGCGGCGACGAACTCGGCGATGACGCCGTCGCGGCCCAGCGTCAGCGCCGCGGCGCCATCGCCATAGAGCAGTTCATGCGTGCCGGACGACTTGGTGCGGCGCTTCTCGGCCGCGACATAGAGCGTCTGGCCGCCCTGGCCGGCGAGCGCGTTCAGCGCGTTGATCAGGCCCGAGGTGCCGGCCCGCTGCGAGGCGGTGACGTCCATGGTCATCATGTCCTCGCCCAGGTTCAGGGCCGTCGCCAGCACGCCGGCGTTCTGGCGGTCCTGGAACGGCAGCGTGGTCGAGGCCAGATAGATCGCCTTCAGGTCGGCCGGCGCCGTGCCGGCGAAGCAGTCGCGGCCGGCCTCGACGGCCATGGTCAGGCTGTCCTCGTCCCAGTTGCAGATCGACCGCTCGCCCTTGGCCAGACCCCTGATGCCCGGATTGAACCAGGAATTGGCCTCGACGATGGCCTGGCGGCTGAGTCTGAGACGCGGCACGTAAGCGCCATATGCGGTGATGCCGATCATGGCCACATTTCCCCGTGCGAAATTGTTTTAAGCTTGAAGGATTCCGTTGGCCTCATCCTTACCACCGGCCCGGAAACAAGGCAACGACGGGGGCGGATTCGCCCGGGCTTGCCCTGGCATTCGGGCGCTGGCGGCGGCGTCGGTGGCGACTGTCATTCGCACGTCATGGTCGGCCCCTAGTGTGTGACGCATTCTTGACAGGGCAAGATATCTCGATATTTTTGGAGATATGGAGAAATCAGACGCCATCGGCGCGCTCGGCGCGCTGGCCCAGGATACCCGGCTCGACATCTTTCGCCTGCTGGTGCGGGTCGGCACCGACGGCCTGCCGGCCGGACAGATCGGCGCCCGCTTCGGCCTGCCGTCGGCGACGCTCTCGTTTCACCTCAGCCAGTTGAAGCAGGCCGGCCTGCTGGCCTGCCGGCGCGAGGGCCGGTCGATGATCTATGCCGCCCGGTTCGACGCCATGAACGACCTGCTCGCCTACCTGACCGAGAATTGCTGCCAGGGCCGGACGGCCGATTGCCTGGTGCCGGTCTGCGCCCCGGCCGCGGAATAGGAGAGTCCAGCGATGAAACGCCTGCACGTGCATGTGGCCGTCGATGACCTCGCGGCATCGATCCGGTTCTATTCGACGCTGTTCGGCGCCGAGCCCACCGTGGCCGAGGACGACTACGCCAAGTGGCTGCTCGACGACCCGGCGGTCAATTTCGCCATCTCGGACCGCAGCGGCCGGCGGGGTATCGACCATCTCGGCATTCAGGTCGAGACCGCCCGCGAGCTGGCCGACGTGACCGACCGCCTGTCGGCCGCGCGGACCCAGGTCCTGCAGGAAAAGGCCGCCGAATGCTGCTACGCCACCGGCGACAAGACCTGGACAGCCGACCCGCAGGGCGTGGCCTGGGAGACCTTCCATACGCATGGCGAGATCCGCGTGTTCGGCAAGGATACCGGCGCCGCGCGGCGGCTTCGCGACACGCCGTCGGCGGATGCCTGCTGCGACGGCCTGGAAGCCGAACGCTAGCACGGCCCGCCGCCCGAGGAGGCAACCCGATGTCAGCGCGAATTCTCAAGGTCCTGTTCCTGTGCACCGGCAATTCGGCCCGCAGCATCATCGCCGAATCCATCCTGAACCGGCTGGGCCAGGGCCGGTTCCAGGCCTTCAGCGCCGGCAGCCACCCGGCCGGACAGCTCAACCCCTACACCATCGACATTCTCAAGCAGCTCAACTATCCGACGGACGGCCTGCGCTCGAAGGACTGGGGCACGTTCGCGCAGCCGGACTCGCCGGAACTCGATTTCGTGTTCACGGTCTGCGACCGGGCGGCGGGCGAGACCTGCCCGGTCTGGCCGGGTCAGCCGATGACCGCCCATTGGGGCTTTCCCGATCCGGCCGATTTTGACGGCACGGAGGCGGAAACCCGCGCCTTCTTCGCCGATCTCTACGGCCAGATCGAGCGCCGGCTGTCGATCTTCGTGAACCTGCCGCTGGACGCGCTCGACCGGCTGGCCCTGCAGCGGCGCCTGACCGAGATGGGCCAGACGCTGCCGGAATCGGCCTGACGGGCCGCGCCGCCGGGATGGAAACCGTCGACCTGCCACGCCGCCTCGCGGCCGAATGCCTGGGCACCGCCTTCCTGCTGGCGGGCGTGGTCGGGTCGGGCATCATGGGCGAGACCCTGGCCGGCGGCAACGTCGCCATCGCGCTGCTGGGCAACACGGTCGCGACCGGCGCCATCCTGGTGGTGCTGATCCTGGTCTTCGGGCCGGTCTCGGGCGCGCATTTCAATCCCGCCGTGACGCTGTCGTTCTTCCTGCGGCGCGCGATCGCGCCGCGCGACGCGCTGATGTATCTCGGCGCCCAGGTGGTCGGCGGCATGCTGGGCGTGATCGCGGCGCACGTCATGTTCGACGCGCCGCTGCTGGCCGCGTCGGTCAACGCGCGAACCGGCTTGCCGCAATGGACGGGCGAGTTCGTGGCCACCTTCGGACTGGTGGCGACGATCCTCGGCTGCCTGCGCACCCGGCCCGAGGCGGTGCCGTTCGCCGTCGGCCTCTATATCACCGCCGGCTACTGGTTCACCTCGTCGACCTCGTTCGCCAACCCGGCGGTCACGGTCGCCCGCGCCTTCACCGACAGCTTCTCGGGCATCCGGCCGATGGACGCGCCGGGCTTCATCGTCGCCCAGTTGATCGGCGCCACGGCGGCGACCATGGTCTTCGCCTGGCTGCTGGCGCCCGGCCGCGCGGACGACTAGCCGATGACGGTGCGCATCGCCATCAACGGCTTTGGCCGCATGGGCCGGCTGGCGCTGCGCGCCGCCTGGGGCTTCGATCCGGCGCGGCCCGGCACGCGCGACACGCCCGGCGGCTCGTGGGGCGCCGGCGACATCGACATCGTGCAGATCAACGAGCCGCACGGCGACGCCGAGACCTCGGCGCACCTGCTGGCCTTCGACAGCATTCACGGCCGCTGGCCGGTGGCGGTGTCGGCGGCCGACGGGGAAATCCGGATCGGCGGCAAGCGGGTCGCCCATACGCAAGGGGCGGCGCCGGACGCGGTCGACTGGCGCGCGGCCGGGATCGACCTGGTGCTGGAATGTTCCGGCGCCTTCCGCACGGCCGCCAGCCTCTCGCCCTATTTCGCCGCCGGGGTCGCCAAGGTCGTGGTCTCGGCCCCGGTGAAGGCCGATGCGCTGAACATCGTCATGGGCGTGAACGACGGCCTTTACGACCCCGCGGCGCATCACATCGTCACCGCGGCCTCCTGCACGACCAACTGCCTCGCGCCCGTGGTCAAGGTGATCCACGAGGGCATCGGCATCCGGCACGGCACGATCACCACCGTGCATGACGTCACCAATACCCAGGCCGTGATCGACCGGCCGCACAAGGACCTGCGGCGGGCGCGCTCGGCGCTGACCAACCTGATCCCGACGACGACCGGCTCGGCGACCGCCATCGGCATGATCTTCCCGGAACTGCGCGGCAAGTTGGACGGCGTCGCCATCCGGGTGCCGATCCTGAACGCCTCGCTGACCGATGCCGTCTTCGAGGTGGCGCGCGAGACCGACGTGGACGAGGTCAACGGCCTGCTGCGCGCGGCGGCGGACGGCCCGCTGAAGGGCATCCTCTGCCACGAGGACCGGCCGCTGGTCTCGGCCGACTTCCGCGGCGACACGCATTCGGCGATCGTCGACGCGCTCTCGACCATGGTCACCGGCGGCAGCCAGGTGAAGGTGCTGGCCTGGTACGACAACGAAATGGGCTATGCCCACCGGCTGTTCGAGCTCGCCGACAAGGTGGCGGCGTCGCTGCCGGGCTGAACGCCATGCTCGATATCCGCAACTACGCCATCGTCACCGCGGCCTATTGGAGCTTCACGCTCTCGGACGGCGCGCTCAGGATGCTGGTGCTGCTGCACTTCCACAATCTGGGCTACACGCCG
>JANQKO010000090.1 GCA_028281075.1 Alphaproteobacteria bacterium
GCCCGCAGCAGCCGCGAGCGGAACTCGAAATCGATCCAGACGTCGAGTATGTCGACGGGCCGTTCCGCTATCTCAACAACCACTGGGAATTCATCCCGGAGGCCGGCGGCGCGGCCACGACCATCGACTTCTGGATCGATTTCGAGTTCCGCTCGCGGCTGCTGCGGGCGGCCGCCACGCCGGTCTTCAACGAGGCCGTCCGCCGCATGGTCACGGCCTTCGAGCATCGCGCCGAGGCGGTCTACGGCAAGCCGGCGGCCGCCTCGGAGACGCTGGACCCCGCGTCGAAGGCGGTTTGACCGATCAGTTCTTCCGCGCCAGCGCCAGGCCGAGACCGGCGCCGATCAGCAGCGAGCCGCTGATCCGGTTTTGCCAACGCATGCGCCGCGCGTCGCCGAACCAGGCCCGCGCCTTGCCGGCGGCGATCGCGTAGCCGCCGTCCAGAAGCGTGGCGATCGCCAGGTAGGTCAGGCCCAGCAGCACCATTTGGCCGGCGAACGGCCGTGTCGGGTCGACGAACTGCGGAAAGAAGGCGGCATAGAAGAACAGCGTCTTCGGGTTCGTCATGGCGACGAAGAAGCCCTGCCAGAACAGCGGCCGGGCCGAACCGGCGGCGGGCGCGGGGCCGGCCGGGGGCGCGAAGCTGGTCCGCCATTGCCGGATGCCGAGATAAAGCAGATAGGCGACGCCGATCCAGCGCAGCCATTCGAACCACTGCGACAGCAGCAGCATCAGCGAGGTCATGCCGATGGCGGTGACGGCGACCTGAATGGCCTGGGCGCATTGGGTGCCGGCGACCGTCACCAGCCCGCGCCGGGTGCCGAAGCTGACGCTGTGCGCGACGATCAGCGCCACGTTCGGGCCGGGGATGACGATAAGGACCGTCGTGGCCAGGACGAAGGCGAGATAGAGCTCCAGGTTCATCACGCCGTCTCCTCGGCGATGCGCGCCCGCAGCATCTCGAGCGCCGCGACGACGGTTTCCTCGCGTACCCGGTCGCGTCCGGCGTCGCCGTACTCCATGCGGCGATGCGCGGTCGCGGCGCCGGCCCTGGCGGTGGCGAGATGGACCAGGCCGACCGGCTTCTCGGCCGTGCCGCCGCCCGGCCCGGCGACGCCGGTGACGGCCACGGCCAGGCCGGCATTGCCATGGGCGAGCGCGCCCTCGGCCATGGCGATGGCGACTTCTTCACTGACGGCGCCGGCGGCTTCCAGCGTCGCCGCCGGGACGCCCAGCAGCTCGATCTTGGCGGCGTTGGAATAGGTCACGAAGCCGCGGTCGACGACGTCGGACGAGCCGGCGATCTCGGTCAGGCAGCCGATGATCAGGCCGCCGGTGCAGGACTCGGCGGTGGCGATGGTGAGGCCCCGGTCCCGGGCCTCGGCCAGCACCGCCTCGGCGCGGCGCAGCAGGTGTCCCGGCAGCATTCAGATTCCTCCGATCCAGTCCCGGCCGAGATACATCAGCGCCAGGCCGTAGCCGGCCGCGAGCACGTCGTCGGCCATGATCCCGAAGCCGCCCTTCAGGTTACGGTCGGCCCAGCTTGCCGGCCAGGGCTTGACGATGTCCAGCACCCGGAACAGCAGGAAGCCGGCGGCATAGGCCGGCAGGCTGAGCGGCGCCGCGACCAGCACCAGCCACTGCCCCGCGACCTCGTCGATGACGACGGCGCCGGGGTCGGCGTCGTCGGACGCGTCGGCATAGCGCCCGGCCGCCCAGCAGCCGATGCCGAAGACCGCCGCCGCGGCCAGCGCCAGGCCGGCCGGTCCGGCGAGGCCGGCGATGAGCCAGGCGAAGGGCAGGGCG
>JANQKO010000093.1 GCA_028281075.1 Alphaproteobacteria bacterium
CCCATAGGATACTGTCGTTGGGTGGCCGGGTGGGGGAGCGGGCCGGCAAGGCCACAAATGGGCCGACCGGCCCATTTTCAAAGAGACTCTCAGAGACGCCGGCCGGAGATCAGGTAGGGCACGCCGCCGACGGCTACCGTATTCAGGACCTGGCCGTAGCCGCCGCCATTGTCCGCCCGGTGCTGATCGTCCGTGGCGGCGATATCGGCCGCGCCCATGGCTTCGCCCAGCACGCGTCCGTCCATGGCCGACGGCGGATCGATATCGAGCAGGTGCAGCAGCGTCGGCGCCACGTCGATAATTCCGGCCGGCGTCGTGACGGTTTCGCCCGAGGTGAAGGCGCTGCCCGAGAAGACCAGCATGTTGTTGGTCTCGAAGCGGGTCAGGCCGCCGTGCAGGCTGCCGCCGTCGGGGATCTTCGGCAGGTCGTGCAGGCACCAGCCCGGCGGATGGCCGGGAACCGGGTCGTCGCCGGACCGGGTGATGAAGACGATATCGGCCGAGCGGTCGTGGTCGACCCCGGCGAGCGCCAGATCGAACGTGCCGCCGTGGGGCCGGCGGGTGAACAACGGGCCGCACCAGTCCTGGGCCTGCAGCCAGGCGACCATGTCGGCCTCGCGCGCCGGATCGTCGAGATAGATGCCGCCGCAGGACCCCCGCACGATCACCGCGCCGCCGTCGCCGTTGGGGCGCTCGGCGACGGGGAAGCCGGCCGCCGCCAGTTGCGCCGGCATGTCCAGCGGCGCGCCCCGCACCGTGACGTGGCCGTGATCGGACAGCGCGACGATCTGCAGGCTGTCGGCCTGGCCGGTCGCGTCGCGCCAGTCGAGGATGCGTCCGAACTCGGCATCGGCATGGCGGATCGCCGCGGTCGCGGCGTCCGAGCCGATGCCGCGGAAATGGAAGGTCGTATCGGGATCGGAATACCAGAGCAGGCAGACATCCGGATCGAGCCGTGGCGCGATCCAGGTCATGTAGGCCTCGGTCAGCCAACTGATCCGTCCGAGATTCGGTAGCGCGTCGTCGGGGACCGGCCCCAGCGCGTCGATCATCCGCGCCAGCGGGTCCGGCGTGGTCGACGATCCGGCCCCATGCAGCGAGATGTTGAGGTGCCCGAAGGCCGCCGCCTTGCGATGCAGCACGCAGTTGCCGCCGGCCGTGCCGCTGCCGGCGACGGCGAACGACCGGCCGGCGCCGTGCAGGATCTCGCCCAGGGTCGGCACCTCGATGAGGTTGCCGTCCAGTGCCGCGTCGGCCCTGGTCAGCGCCCGATAGTCGCCGCTGTCGATCACGGCGTCGGTATCGGCGTTCAGGTCGAGGAACCGGTTGGCGACAATGCCGTGCCGGCGCGGCAGGCAACCCGTGATCAGGCTGGCCTGGTTCACCCGGGTCTCGGTCGGGAAGCAGGCCCGGCTGTTCGTGAAGCTGACGCCCGTGGCCATCATCCGCGTCAGGTTCGGCGTCAGGTCGGCCGAGACCATGTCGGGCCGCAGGCCGTCGAAGGCGACGATCAGGATCCGGCGGCCGGCCGTCATGCCCGGCCCTCCGGCCGGCGGCGCAGCAACTGGACGGCCGTGAAGCTGGTCACCACCTCGTCGTTCTGGTTCACGATCTCGTAGCTCACGGTCAGCAGTCCGCGGTCCGGCTTGGACTTCGAGACCCGGGTCGCGGTGACGCGGGCGATCGTGCTGATGGTATCGCCGGGGCGCACCGGCTTCAGCCAGCGCAACCCGTCGAGCCCCGGCGAGCCGAGGCTGGCGTCGCCGAAGATGTTGGTGTGCATCAGCAGCCGGAAGGCGACGGCGGCGATCTGCCAGCCGCTGGCGATGATGCCGCCGTAGATCGATTCCGCGGCGGCGGTCTTGTCGATGTGAAATGGCTGGGGATCGTACTTGAACGCCCAGTCGATGATCTCGGCCTCGGTCAATGTCTTGCCCGGCGAGCGGATCGTGTCGCCCACCTCGAAGCTTTCGTACCAGACCTCGCTCATCCGCTGCCTCCCGACGCCACCCGCAACCGGCCCTATAGCTAACCCATGCCGCGCGGCGGGGCTATCCGAAGATTGCGTGACCCTGCTAGGATCCGGCCGCAATGGGAGTTGGGGCAATGGACATCGCCGTCGTGGGCGGCGGTCACGGCTGTTATGCCGCGGCCGCGGATCTCGCCGAGCAGGGCCATCGGGTCAGGTTCTGGCGTCGCGACGCGGACGCGTTCGCGCCGGTGCTGGACCGCCAGGCCATCACGCTGAAGGATTTCCACGGCCGGCGCGAGGTCGGTGTCGGGCTGGCGACGACCGATCTGGCCGCCGCGGTCGACGGCGCCGAGCTCATCGTGTCGCCGCTGCCGGCGCCGGCCCAGGCCGGCGTCGCCGAGGCGCTGGCGCCGCATCTCGGCGACGGGCAGGTGGTGTTCATTCCGCCGGGGACGTTTGGCAGCTATGCGATGACGCGGATCGTCCGCGAGGCCGGCAGCGTTCCCGACTCGGCGAAGGCGACATCCGCGCCGCTGCCGGCCTCG
>JANQKO010000131.1 GCA_028281075.1 Alphaproteobacteria bacterium
ATACTGTCGTTGGGTGGCCGGGTGGGGGAGCGGGCCGGTCCAGATCCGGCCGGAGCGTCGCGATCAGAAGCACTCGAAGCGGTAGACCTGTTGTCCGACGGTTTCGGCGAGCCGCATCGACCGGCCGTATCGGGCACAGTGTCCGCGTGCGATCCGGGCCGCCGCTTCGATATCCTGGCCCGTGATGGTAATCTCGGTGGCGCTCTTTTCGACGCTGTCCGGGCGAAGGCAACCGGCGCACAGGATGATCAGGGCCAAACCACGCATGAGGGATCTCTCTCTACAACTATTGCGCTTATTTGAACATATTAATTCCTTTTTAGAGTGTATTCAAGTGAATTTGCTACTTTATCGTGATTTATTTCCCCAAACTTCCCATGCGATGACGGACTGACCTTTCTTCACGGATATCCCGGCTCGCGGTGGCGCCCCGGCATTGACGGACGGGATGACGGTGGAAGCCCGATGCGGCGGGCGGTCTTGGGAGAAACGGGCTATCCGGCGGGTTTCAGCACGTCGTACGAAATCGGCGGCAGCGACCGCGTGAAGTGCTGGCGGCTGCGCCAGACGAAGCCGTCCTCGGGATCGACCCAGTAGACGTTCTCAAAGTCCCATTGCAGTGTGCGCGCCGTGCTGCGCTCGCGCACGACGATGGTGTCGAAGCTGAGCTCGACGATGTCGATCCTCGCGTCGCCCAGCACCTCGAAGGTCGAATCGATCGGCACGCCGTAGCTCTGCTTGAAGTCCAGATCGACCAGGCGCGTGTAGCGGGCGCCGTTCTCGACCAGGTGGAGCCGCTTGTCGACGGGATCCTCGCCGACATCGACCGTGCCGAGCAGGTTTTCGTTGAAGCCGACCGTGCGGACGAGGCGGCCGCCACGGATCACCAGGATCGACTTGTCCGACGCGACCCAGTGCTGGTCGCGTCCCTCGATCTTGCCGAGGACGAGAAAGTCCTGCGGCCCACGCCCGACTCTTGCAGTCATCGAGGCATATGGTAGTTTCGTCACCGCCTCGCGCTTGAGGGGAAGGTCGGGGCCACCAAACGCCGCGGACCGCATGACGCTCGCGAAGTTTGAGATCACGGGACTTTCGATGCAGCCCGATGCCAGCACGCCAACCCCGCCAAACAGCACGGTCCTGCGCGTCACGGATGTCAGCTTCGTTGTCGGCATGGGTGCCCGCAATCGCTGGGAGACGTTAGATGTGGCATAGGCTCGTCGTTTCAGCAAGCAGGCTGCCCGCCCTGGCCGGCGCCACGGCCCTGGCCCTGGCCCTGGGGCTGACGGTTTCGGCCCAGCCGGCGGCGGCGCAGGACGGCCTGACGTCGCTGGGCACCGTCGGCGCCCTGCTGCGGCAGATGGAAGACTTGCAGGGCAGCGGCACGCTGGACGCCCTGCCACAGCAGGTACCGTCCCAGCTCGACCGCTCGCGGCAACGCCGCGCCGACGGCGGTCCGCGGATTCAGACGACCGTGGTCGAGGGCGGCATGCGCCCGCAGGAGCGGATATCGCCCGAGGTGCTGCTGGCGATGCGCAGCTTCTGCCGCGGCGAGCTGGACTCGCAGAGCGCGCGGAACGTCGAGCTGATCGAATCCTTTTCCCGACTGGAGCGGGATTTCTGCCTGCGCATCGGCGACTATGTCGGCCAGTACGGCTACGACCTGTTCAAGCTGTTGAGCCGGCCGGAAGCCCTGCCGACGGGTGCCATCGCGTCCGACTACATACTGGGCATCGGCGACGAGCTGGTGATCACGTTTTACGGCCAGGACAACAACACGTTCATCAGCCGGGTGGACCGCGAAGGCCGGCTGTTACTGCCGCAATGGGCGCCGATCGCGGCGGCCGGCCGCAGCTTCGGCAGCCTGCGCCGCGAGGTCGAGGCACGCACGGCGACGTCGCGTCTGAACACTGAAGTGTTCGTCGCGCTGGGCGCGATCCGCAACGTCACGGTCAGCGTCGTCGGCGAAGTGCGCGAGCCCGGCCTGCTGCAGCTCACCGCGCTTTCCAGCATCGTCGACGCCATTTCACTCGCCGGCGGCATCCGCAAGACCGGCAGCGTGCGCCGCATTCACGTCCAGCGCGGCGACAAGATCTTCTGGCTCGATGCCTATGACCTGCTGTTTTCCGGCGTCGCCCTGCACGACCTGCGCCTGTTCGACGGCGACCGCATCATCGTGCCGGCGATCGGCGCCACCGTGGCCGTCAGCGGCGACGTGAAGCGTCCGGCGATCTACGAGCTGCCCGACGGCCGCGACAGCATGACCGTGGGCGAGGCCGTCGACCTGGCCGGCGGCAGCCTGCGCCCACAGGGCGTCAAGTTCATGCACCTGACCTTCGACGAGAGCGGCAGCGAACGTCTGCTCGAGCATACCGATCCGAACCGCGTCGTGCGCGGCGGCGATATCGTGCTCGTCACGCGGCGGCAGAACATCCAGCTCGGCGGGGTCGAGATCGACGGCCATGTCCGGGTGCCCGGACGGCGGTCGCTGGCCAGCGCGCAGACGCTGGCCAGCCTGGTCGGCGATGCGAACACCTTCGAGACGGACCCCTATCTGCTGTTTTCCGTCCTGCAGACGACCGATCCGCAGACCCGCGCGCGGCGGTTCTTTCCCGTCAACCTGTTCGACGTGATCGACGGCAAGCAGGACTTCCGGCTGCGGGACGGCGACCGGCTGATCGTGCTGTCGGCCGAGGACATCCGCTACCTGTCGTCGCAGGACGTCCAGGACATCGTCAGGCAGGGAATCGAATCCGAGCAGATCCGCCGGGACGTCCGCCGGGGCGACACCGAGGGCGAGTCGCGGTCCGGCGAGGACCAGGCCAGGCCGAACCTGGAGAGCGCCGCCACGGGCGGCGGCCTGTCGACGCTGCAGCGGTTCCTGGCCGGCGCCGACGCGTCCGCCGAACAGCCGGCCGCCGAGCAGCCGGCGGACGGCCGGGTGGAGGACGGGCGCCGTCAGGCGCTGGATCCCCGCGAGGAGATCTGCCAGGGCCTGAAGGACCTGGCCGCGATCGTCGCGACGACATCGTCGGGACGTTTCGCCGGCACCGTGCGGACCATCGAGACGGCCGGCGGCCTGGCCGAGGGCAAGCGGCGCGAATGTCCCGACATCTTCAATCGCTTCGGTGATCTGCTGCCGCTGGCGTTGGAGCACGTGGTCGCGGTCAATGGCGAAGTGCGCCGGCCCGGCGCCTATCCCGTGGTCGGCGAGGCGCCCGTGGCGTCGATCATCGCGGTTGCCGGTGGTCTGGCGCGCGAGGTCGATCTGACCCGGGTCGAGGTGTCGCGCTACACGCCGGATTCGATCCGCGGCGCGGCCGACACGACACGCGGCCTGGTCAATCTGGCCAGCCTGGGCGCCGACAATGTCGCCGTCGGACCGGGCGACGTCATTCGCTTCAATCCGGTCTTCACCGACCGCGACTCCGGACCGGTGCTGCTGGTCGGCGAGTTCGTGCGCACGGGCCTGTACGAGATCCGGCGCGGCGAACGACTGTCGGAAGTCATCGCGCGCGCCGGCGGCCTGACCGCGCAGGCCTATCCCTATGGCGCGATCTTCACCCGCGAGCGCGTCAAGCGGGAGCAGGAGCTCGGGTTCCAGCGCGCGGCGCGGGAACTGAACTCGGCCCTGGCGGTGGCGGCCGTGCAGCGCGGCGTCAATCCGACGGCCGTGCTGGCGTTGCAGGACCTGTCGGGGCGCTTGCAGTCGGTCGAGGCGCTGGGCCGGGTCGTGATCGAGGCCGACCCGACCGTGCTGCAGGTCAAGCCGGAGCTCGATGTGGTGCTGGAACCGGGCGACCGGATCTTCGTGCCGAAGCGGCCGAATTTCGTGACCGTGATCGGCGACGTGCTGAACCCCAGCGCCGTGCAGTTCCGCGCCGGCGCCACGGCGGACCGCTATATCCGCCAGGCCGGCGGCTACCAGTCGTCGGCCGACGAGGACCGGGTCTTCGTCGTCTATCCGAACGGCGAGGCCGAGCCGCTGGCGCTGAGCCCCTGGAACTTCAACCCCGTGCAGATCCCGCCCGGCAGCACGATCGTGGTGCCGAAGGACCCGGTGCCGCTGGATCTGATCACCATCGTGCGTGAAGGCGCCTCGCTGGTCAGCCAGCTCGCCGTGACGGCGGCGTCGCTGGCCGTGATCTCGCGCGACTGATCCGTGCGGTGGGGCGCGCGGGAGCGGCGCGGTCGGCGAACCGCCTGATGCGCGCGCCCGCCCGACATGTCTGGGCCTGCGTCGCCGCCGTCGCCCTGGGCTCGACGTCGCTGACGGCCGTCGCCACGGCGCAGACGGCCGACCGCGAGCCCTACTACAAGCCGTCCGCCAACGATTTCGGCGGCGTCGGACTGCTGCAGACGCGGACCGCCCGGTTCCACCAGGACGGAACGCTCGATGTCGGCGCCTCGTTCATCGATCCCTACCGGCGCTACTACGTCACTTTCCAGGTCCTGCCGTTCCTGGAGGGCACGTTCCGCTACACCGATATCCGCAACCGGCTGTTCTCGGACATCCCGGAGTTCAGCGGCGATCAGTCGTTCAAGGACCGCGGCGCCGACCTGAAGCTGATGCTGTGGCCGGAATCGAAATACGTGCCGCAGATCGCGGTCGGCGTGCAGGACGGCCTGGGCACCGGCCAGTTCTCGGGCGAATACATCGTCATGAGCAAGCGCTGGTACGACTTCGATTTCAGCTTCGGGATGGGCTGGGGGCTGCTCGGCGCCGGCGGCACGATCCGCAATCCGTTGACCTCCGTTTCCGACCGCTTCGAGCGGCGCGGCGGTCGCGGCGGCCAGGGCGGCGAGCTGATCTTCGACAACTTCTTTTCCGGCGAGACGGTCGGGCTGTTCGGCGGCGTCGAATGGCATACGCCGATCCGCGGCCTGACGCTGAAGCTGGAATATGACGGCAACGACTATCAGAGCGAGCCGCTGGGTAACGTGTTCGAGCAGCGCACGCGGTTCAATTTCGGCCTGAACTACCGGCCGTTCGAGTGGCTGGAGATGGCGGCGGCCTACGAGCGTGGCAACGAGTTCATGTTCCGCGCCTCGCTGCGCAGCAACGTCAAGGCGCTGGGCCTGCCGAAGCTGGACGATCCGCCGCCGCAAC
>JANQKO010000158.1 GCA_028281075.1 Alphaproteobacteria bacterium
CATGTCGGCGCCGCCGATCGGGATGATCAGCAGGAAGCCGATGGCGAACGCGATCAGCGTCATCAGCCAGAAATAGTTCACGTCGGGATCGAGGCAGAAGGCGATCATCAGCGCGACGATGGCGAGGCCGATGAGCGCGTTGAGCGCGTGCTGGCCCGGGAAGACGATGGGGTTGCCCGACATCAGGGCCTGCAGCTTGGCGAACGCGATCAGCGAGCCCGAGAAGGTGATGGCGCCGATGACGACGCCCAGCGACATCTCGATGCGGCTGACCAGCTTCAGCGCGCCGGTCTCGTCGACGATGCCGTAGGCGGCCGGATTGTAGAGCGCCGCGGCGGCGACCAGCACGGCGGCGAGACCGACCAGGCTGTGGAAGGCGGCGACAAGCTGCGGCATCGCCGTCATCTGGATCTTCAGCGCGATCACCGTGCCGATAGCGCCGCCGACGATCAGCGCGATCAGGATCCAGGTATAGGAGACCACGTCGGGATCGACGATCGTGGTGACCACCGCGATGGTCATGCCGACGATGCCGTAGACGTTGCCGGCGCGCGACGATTCCGGCGACGACAGGCCGCGCAGCGCCATGATGAACAGCACCGAGGCGATCAGGTAGGCGAGCGCCGTGAGGTTTGCCGACATTGCGCCGCCCCCGCTATTTCTTCTTCTTGTACATGGCCAGCATGCGCTGGGTGACGGTGAAGCCGCCGAAGATGTTGACGGCCGCGAGCGCGATGGCAATGACGCCCAGGATCTTCGACAGGCTGACATCGGCCGGCCCGGCGGCGATCAGCGCGCCGACGATGATCACCGAGGAGATGGCGTTGGTCACCGACATCAGCGGCGTGTGCAGCGCCGGCGTCACACTCCAGACCACGTAATAGCCGACGAAGATCGCCAGCACGAAGATCGCGAGGCGGAAGATGAAGGGATCGACGGTGGCTGCGACGTCCATGGTTTCAGGATCCTCAGGTCAGGTTCACCGACGGGGCCTCAGCCGCCGTCGCCGGTCAGCATGGGATGCACGACCTTGCCGTCGTGCGCGACGAGCGTGCCCTGGACCAGCTCGTCCTCCCAGTCGATCCGCAGGGCGCCGGTTTCGGCATCGATGAACGGCGTCAGGAAGTTCAGCAGGTTCTTGGCGAACAGGGCCGAGGCATCGACCGGCACCCGGCCGGGCACGTTGTGGTGGCCGACGATCCTGACGCCATGGGCCTCGACGATCTCGCCGGGCGCCGACAGCGTGCAATTGCCGCCACTCTCGACCGCAAGATCGACGATCACCGAGCCCGGCTTCATGGTCTTGACCATGTCCTCGGAGATCAGCGTCGGCGCCGGCCGGCCGGGGATGAGCGCGGTGCAGATGACGATGTCCTGCTTGGTGATGGTCTCGGCGATCAGCGCGGCCTGCTTGCGCTTGTAGTCGTCGCTCATCTCCTTGGCGTAGCCGCCGGCGGTTTCGGCTTCGGCGGTTTCCTCGTCCTCGACCATGACGAAGGTCGCGCCCAGGCTCTCGACCTGCTCCTTCGCGGCCGGCCGCACGTCGGTGGCCGAGACGATGGCGCCCAGCCGGCGGGCGGTGGCGATGGCCTGCAGGCCGGCGACGCCCGCGCCCATGACCAGCACGCGGGCCGGCGCGATGGTGCCGGCGGCCGTCATCATCATCGGCAGCGCCCGGCCGAAGGCGTCGGTGGCGTCCAGCACGCTCTTGTAGCCGGCGAGGTTGGCCTGGCTCGACAGGATGTCCATGCTCTGCGCCCGGGTGATGCGCGGCATCAGCTCCATGGCGAACGCGGTGACACCGGCGGCGGCGAAGGCCTCGACCTGCGGCTTGTTCATCAGCGGATTGAGCGCGGCGACCAGGATCTGGCCGGCGTTCAGAAGCGCCAGCTCGTCCGGACCGCCCTCGTCCGAGGTCAGCGGCCGGGACACCTTGAGCACGATATCGGCGCCGTCGACGGCGGCGGTGGCGTCGGCGGCGATCGCGGCGCCGGCCTCCTCGAACATGGCATCGGGAATGCTGGCGTCGGCACCGGCGCCGGTCTCGACCGCGACCTCGGCGCCGAGACCGGTGAACTTCTTGACGGTTTCCGGCGTCGCCGCGACGCGGGTCTCGTGCGCGCGGCGTTCCTTCAGGACGGCGATCTTCATGCCTTACGAACTCCGGTCAGGTCGGCGGCGTCGCCGGACATGGCGGCCGATGCGGCGATACAGGGGCGTAACGCGGCCCGCCGGCGCCCGGGACGCCGCGGGCCGATGACAGGGCGGAACGCCCGTCATCGGAATCGGTCAGAGCAGGAAGATGGCCATCAGAACCAGGAGAATGACAATGCCGACGACGGACACGTTCGTCAGCTTCACGAAGCTGCGCCACATCTGGCGCTGGGCGGAAATATCCATGTGGCCACGTGCCTCGTCGCTCATATTGATTTCCCAACAATCGTACGGATCAAGGCGGCCAGCAATATAGCAAAGGCCGTTGCAGATCAATCGCTTGCTTGAGCCGGCCCGGGCCGGAACCGTCAGGGCGGCGGCACCCCGGCCTGCTTCAGGGCCGCGGTCTGGCGTTTCTCCAGCGCCCTGACGTCGAAGTCGTCGATCAGGTCGTGGAACAGGCGGTGCCAGTTGATCTCGGCGGCGAGATGCATGAAGACGCCGCCGAGGCCGATGGCGGCGCGGTCCATGAACACGAACTCGCGCGGCGGCCGGACGCCGCCCAGCTCGCGCAGCCGGCGATGCACCTTCTCGGCCACCTCGCGGCCGTAGATACCGCTCGATTCCATTTCCTGGATACGCCGCTGGCGGTCCTCCAGCAGCGGGCCGTAGACGAAGTTCGCCCACATGTTGAGCGTATCGATGACCTCGTTCGAAAGGTCGAAAAAGCCCCAGGTCTCGTAGGCGTGCACCGCCAGCTCGCGGTCGTCGTCGCGAATCGCCTTGTACAGGTCGATCACGCCGGCGACGAATTTCGGCTTGAAGACGCGGACGCAGCCGAAGTCGAGCAGGTTGACGTCGTGGTCGGCGCGCACCGAATAGTTGCCGAGATGCGGATCGCCGTGGATGACGCCATAGTCGTAGAAGGGCACGTACCAGGCCCGGAACATGTTGTTGGCGATGGCGTTGCGGGTCTCGAGGCCGGCATCCTTGAAATCGAGCAGCGAGCGGCCGTCGAGCCAGCCCATGGTCAGCAGCCGCCTGGTGCAGAGTTCCGGCAGCACGTCGGGTACGTGGATATGCGCCTCGGCGCCGAGCATCGCCGCGTAGAGGCGCATGTGCCGCGCCTCCAGCTCGTAGTCCAGCTCCTCGCGCAGGCGGGCGGCGATCTCCTCGTGGATGTGGCTGGTGTCGATGCTTTTGTCGTAGCGGTGATAGATCGCGAAGATCAGCTTGAGCTGCTT
>JANQKO010000189.1 GCA_028281075.1 Alphaproteobacteria bacterium
CCGCGGCGCCAAGGCAGATCACGACGGCCCTCGCGCCGGCCCTGGCGCGGCCAAACGGCCAGACCGCGATCATGACGACGGCCGCCAGAATGCCGGCCACGACGCTGGCGACGCCGACCAAGAGCCCCGCCTTGACCGCGAAAGCCGCGGCGCCACCGAGTTTGCGGTAGGTTTCTTGCCCGTCGCCGAACAAGACCGTCCGGCCGTCGTCGTCCAGAAACAGATGCGTCGCGACCGGAAAGCCGCCGACCGTGAAGAACCTGTCCGACAACGGTTCGAGCGTGGCCGCCTCGCCGACCGGCAGCAACGGGCGGACGCGGAGAGCGCCGTTCGCATGCTCGACGATCACGCCCTGGGCCAGCGCGAACAGCCAGGTCCTCAGCACCATGTCGTGGGTAAAGGGCAGGTAGAGACCGGCGAAGGCCGGATCCGGCGCCGTCCGCGCCGCCGGTGCGGGCGTGGACGCCGGCAGGTTCCGGGCCACGTGGGCCGCCAGTCGCTCGCGCATTTTCGCCATCGCCCGCCGGTTCGAGGTATTGGACAGCAGCACGAAGCCCTTGCCCTGGTCGGGGAGCACGCCCAGGTTGGCGAGGAATCCCTCCGTCTTGCCCCAATGGCCCCAAAACACCCGGTTCGCGGCGATGAAGCCAAACATGCCGAGACCATAGGCATAATCATAGCCATGACGCGCCGGCAGCGACGTCGCGCCCCGGCGCATGCGGCGCAGACCGGCCACGGAGACCGGCGGCGCCGCGACGGACGCGCCCTCGGTGGCCAGAAACCGGGCCAGCCGCGCCATGTCGTCAATGCTGGCGGCAAGCGAGCCCGAAGGACGGACCGCCATCCGCCAGCCCGGCACCGGCATGCCATCGGCGGAATAGCTCCGCGACAGGCCGTCGGTCGCCACTGAACGCGTCGAAAACGTCGCCGACGCCATGTCGAGCGGTGCGAACACGCGGGCGCTGGCCAAGCCGTCGAAGGTCCGGCCCGAGACCGCTTCCAGCATCCGGGCGGCGATCGTATGCCCGCCATTGGCGTATGAATAGTACCGGCCCGGCGGCCAGCGCAGCGACAGCCGCCCCCGCATGCGCGTCAGATAGGCCGACGGCGAGACATCGGGGCCGACCTGGGCGTGCTCATAGAAACTCGATCCCGGCAATCCGCCGGTATGTTCCAACAGATGCACCAGGCGCAGCGGCGCCGTGTCATGCCAGCGATTCTCGATGCCGAGGCCCGGCAATACGTCGGCGGCCGGCGTGTCCAGCGCGACCAGGCCGTCCTCGACCACCGACATGGCCAGCAGCGACGTCACGGTCTTCGAGACCGAGCCGACGCGAAACAGCGTCCCGGAGGTGACCGCACGTCCCGCTTCCGCATCGGCGTGGCCGAACGTCCTGAGCGCGGTCACCTCGCCGCCCTCGATGACGGCGTAGGCACCGCCGCGAACCCGGTCCGCCGCGACGATCGCCGCGATGTCGGCGTGCAGGGCATCGAGACCGGATGCCCGGCCCTCGGCGCCGACCGTGACGGCGGCGCAGATCATCGCCGCCACGGCCGGCCGCCCGCTCAATCCGGCGACCGGCATCTGAACCACCGGTCAGAAGACGACGTCGACGGAGAAGCCGATCAGGCGCGGTTCGCCGAGCGTCGCGGCGATATCGTTGTCGTTGAAGACGAAATATTCGCGGTCGAACACGTTCTCGATGAAGATCGCCGCGCGCATGTTGCCGTACCGGTAGCCGGCCTGCGCGTTGGCGAGGAAAAAGCTGCCGAGATTCTCCTGCGGCGGCTGGGCGATACGCGCGCGAAAGTCGTCCGTGTACTCGACGTCGGCGCCGACGAACAGTCCCGAGGCATGCTGGTAGAACGCGCCGGCCGCGAAGTTCCATTCCGGCGCCTCGGGAAACGGCTCGCCGGAGAGATCGCCGGTGCCGGCGAGGTCGAAATCGTCGAACTCGGTGTTGACGTAGCCGATGGAGACGAACGCCGACAGCGCCGGCGTCACGAAGGCCTGCGCCTCGATCTCGAAGCCGTAGGTGTGCGACTCGGCCGCGTTCGTCGTGAACGCCGACGCCGGGTCCAGGGGGTCGGCCAGCGATTCAACCTGCTGATCCTCGAGATCGGTGTAGAAGGCATTCGCCGCCAGCCGCAGCCGGTCCCTCAGAAACCCGCCCTTGTAGGACAGCTCGTAGTTCCAGGCGAACTCGGAATCGAAGTCGAAGACCTGGCCCGTCGACCGCTGCACCCCGGCGCCGCCGGCGCGGAAGCCGCGCTGGACGGTAAAGCCGAGCGTGTGGTCCGGCGTCAGCTCCTTGATCACGCCGGCCTTCGGCAGGAAGACCGTCTCGTCGATCGAGAAATCGAAGTCCGTGACGGCCACGCCGTTGCGGGAGAAAAAGCTGGACCCCTCCTGCTCCGTATAGTCGACGCGCCCGCCGGCCACGGCCTTCCAGGTGGGGATGAACTCGTAGGTGATCTCGCCGAACGCCGCGGCGTTCCAGGTTTCCGAATCCGTCTGGCTGATATCGGACGCGAAGCTGAAGAAGTCGGGCCGCTGGAAGTCGGCATCCTCTTCCTCATAGGCGCCGTAAAGGCCCAGGGTCGCGTCCAGGCGCTGGCTGGAATAGTTCAGGCGAAGCTCGGTGGTGACAAGATCCTGGACGAATTCACCGATCACGAAGTCGGTCTCGTCTTCGGTGCCGGCGTTGACCGAGGGCCGGTTGGTGTCCGAGCGCGAACCGCCGGACTGGAACGTGACGATCAGGCCCGGCTTGACGTCATGCGTGATCTCGATGCCGGCATTGTGCACCTCGCTCCGCCTGACCTCGGCGAAATTCGGCGTGTTGAAGTCGCCGCGCTCGTCGTCGAAGTCGAAGCCCAGCGCCGGACCACCGATGTCCCGGATGTCGGGCGAATCCTCCGAATACGCATAGGTGATCTGGCCGCGGGTATCGGGCAGCGTGGCCGGTTCGACCAGCAGCTTGCCCCGGACCGAATAGAACTCGTCCTCGATCAGCTCGTCGAAGCGTTCGAACCGCTCGTATGTCGGGTAGTTGAGATCGCTTTCGCTGAGCTGATATTCGGCGGCGATACGAAGCGCGACCTGATTGTCGACCAGCGGCAGGTTCACCATGCCGGCGCCTTCGAGCGTGTCGTCGGTGCCGACCGTGCCCCGCACCGCGGCCTCGAAGTCGTAGACCGGGTCCTTGGTCTTGAGGTAAATCGCGCCGGCGAGCGCCGCGCGGCCGGCGAGCGTCGATTGCGGCCCGCGATAGACCTCGACCTGCTCCACGTCCCACAGCCCCCGCGCGCCACGACGCGTGCCCTGCACGGTCTGCTGAATGCCATCGACGTAGAAGCTCGCCAGCGGCGCGCCGCCGGGCGTCAGGCCTTCGGAATTGATGCCGCGAATAATGAAGCCGGCATCGTTGAAGTCGGAATCCCGTACGTTCCCGAGAAGGCGAAAGGTGTCGCGAATGCTCCGCAGCTCGCGGCGGTCGATCCTCTCGTCGGTCACGATGCCGACGCTCGACGTGACGTCCTCGAGCGTTTGCGTCGTGCGCGCGCCATAAACCGTGATCGGCGGCAGCCGCGTCACCGAGGCCGCGGCACCGGCGTCATCGGTGGAACCTGCATCCGTCGCCGGGTCGTTCTGCTGGGCCAGAACCGGCGCCGCGCCAAGGCCGGCGACGATGCCGAAAGACAGGAATGTCCCGAACGCAACCGCCGCGACACCCCGCCCGATAACCACTTCCGCTGCTTCCCGCCACGCACTCATCACTGTCCCCTCCACGTTTGTCCCCGCCCTAACCCCAAGGGTCCTGGTGTCGCGGACGACATCCAGCACCATAATGATAATGATTCTCAATATCATATTATTATCAATAATCCGCAATATCAAATGCCGAGACGCGCGGCCGTGAAGAAAACGCCGAAGGCTCGCCCCCAATCGTCATGCCGGCGGAGGCCGGCATCCATGGGCCTGGCCGCTCGTCGAACGACAACGTCTTCGGAGTCCCGGCAGCGGCGACGGTTTCCCGCCACGGTCATGGCGGCGGTGCCTGCCCCGGCGCAGGCCCGGGGCCGCCATGCATGGGCACCCGACCGCCGGCGCGGCGCTTGCCCGCGAAGCCCATGGATGCCGGCCTCCGCCGGCATGAC
>JANQKO010000228.1 GCA_028281075.1 Alphaproteobacteria bacterium
CCAATCAATCCGCGTGCGCTCGCTAGCTCCGCGCTTCGGCGCGGCGCCGGGCGCTGGCGGCGGGCTTCACGCTGGCGGATTTGAGCTGGCCGCAGGCGGCCATGATGTCGCGGCCGCGCGGCGTGCGCACGGGCGAGGCATAGCCGGCATCGTTCACGACCTCGGCGAAGCGGCGGATGGCGTTGTTCGACGCGCATTCATAAGGCGCGCCGGGCCAGGGGTTGAACGGGATCAGGTTCACCTTGGCCGGGATGTCGGCGATCAGGCGCACCAGCTCGCGCGCGTCCTCGACGGCGTCGTTGACGCCCTTCAGCATCACGTATTCGAAGGTGATGCGCCGGCTGTTGCCGCCGGCCGGATAGGCCCGGCAGGCGTCCAGCAGCTCGGCGATGGGATACTTCCGGTTCAGCGGCACCAGCTCGTCGCGGACGTCGTCGCGCACCGCGTGCAGCGAGACCGCCAGGTTGACGCCGAGCTCCGCGCCGCAGCGCTCGATCAGCGGCACCACGCCCGAGGTCGACAGCGTGATGCGCCGCTTCGACAGCGCGATGCCGTCGCCGTCCATGACGATCTTCAGGGCCTTGGCGACGTTGTCGAAGTTATAGAGCGGCTCGCCCATGCCCATCATGACGATGTTCGACAACAGCCGCCCGCCGTCGACCGGCGTCGGCCATTCGCCGAGCGCGTCGCGGGCCAGCAGGAACTGGCCCAGGATCTCGCCGGCTTCCAGGTTGCGCACCAGGCGCTGGGTGCCGGTATGGCAGAAGCGGCAGGTCAGCGTGCAGCCGACCTGGCTCGACATGCAGAGCGAGCCGCGGTCGTCTTCGGGGATATAGACGCTCTCGACCTCCTGGCCACCGCCGACGCGCAGCAGCCATTTGCGCGTGCCGTCGACCGAGGTCTGGGCGCGCGAGACCTCCGGCCGGCCGATGCGGTGGCGTTCGGCCAGCGCCGCCCGCAGGCCCTTGTCCATGTTGGTCATGGCGGTGAAGTCGGTCACGCCCCGGCGATAGAGCCAGAGCCAGAGCTGGCCCACCCGCATGCGGATCTGCTTTTCCGGCACGCCGATGTCGCTGAGCGCCCGGCCCAAGTCGTCGCGGTCCATGCCGACCAGGTCGGTCCGGCCGGCTGTGCTCTCGGGCTCGGTCATGGCGGGGCTATTTGCAGGCCGCGTTGATGGCCTTGTGCGCGGCGGTGAAGCCGGACAGCGAATAGCGGTCGGTGGTCTTGGTGCCGCGGTGCGACTCGCCCCGGATCACCATGCGCGCGCCCCGGCGCATGGCCTGGACCAGCTTGCCGTCGTCCTCGCTGGTCTTGCTCCAGGCCGTGTCCTCGTGCGTGAACAGCTCGAAGGTCTTGCCGTCGATGTCGACCTTGACCGTCGTGCCCTTCTTGTAGGGATAGCCGGTGAAGATGCTGACCTCGTCGCGGGTCTTCATCCAGGGCCGGTGCGTCACCAGCACCCAGATCTCGCCCCGGTTGACGTTCTTCGGCGCGCTGTCCTTGGGCTTGCTGGCGATATAGCAGGCCTTGCCGCGTTTTTCGGTGATGACGAACGCGGCCCAGTCCTTATGCTGAGACAGCGGCTTGGCGGTCTGCGCGGCGGCCGGCAGCGACAGCGCTGCCAGAACCGTGACTAATGTTAAGCATCGTCGACTCATGGCCGTAACATAGACAGCCGTAAATGCGATTTCCAGCGCGTCAGAACGTCGCCCGGAAGGTTGTCTTGCCGGCAACCGGACGTTGGCATTAAATGCGCCCATGAGTGATGACCGGTCGCCGGGGGAGGGTCTCGACCGCGCGGCGCTGGCCGAGCTGTTGCAGGCCGTTGCCTCCCGCGCCGACCGGCAAGCCTTCGCCCTGCTGTTCGGTCATTTCGGGCCGCGGATCAAGGCCTATCTGATGCGCCTCGGCGCCGACGACGGCACGGCCGAGGAACTGGTGCAGGAGACCATGGTCACGGTCTGGCGCCGGGCCGTGACCTACGACGCCGGCCAGGCCTCGGCCGCGACCTGGATCTTCACCATCGCGCGAAACAAGCGCATCGACGGCCTGCGGCGCGAGCGGCGGCCCGAGTTCGACCCGGCCGATCCCGCCTTCGTGCCCGACCCGCCGCCGCCGGCCGACGAGGTCATCGACACGGCCCGGCGCGAGGATCGGGTGCGCGCCGCGATCCGCGACCTGCCCGGCGAGCAGGCGGCGCTGCTGCGCGCGGCCTTCTACGAGGGCAAGCCGCCCCGCCGCATCGCCGAGGAGCGCGGCATGCCGCTCGGCACGGTGAAGTCGCGCCTGCGGCTCGCTTTCGGCCGCCTGCGCAAGGCGCTCGACGGCGAACGCTAGCGGGCTGCTGAAATGATCCGATATCGCGGCCGGCCATCCTTCGAGACAGCCCCTGTCGGGGCTTCCTCAGAGCGTGTGAATGAATTACTCACGACCCAAAAGAAGCCGTCATGCTGGCG
>JANQKO010000125.1 GCA_028281075.1 Alphaproteobacteria bacterium
TGGCGCGCCGGGCCGCATCTGTCCCGGGTTTGTCTGCTGGAGACTCAGTCCAGCAAACTACGGAGCATCCAGGCCGCCTTCTCGCTGACCTGCATACGCTGGGTCAGCAGGTCGGCCGTGGGCTCGTCGTTGGCGTCGTCGGCCGACGGGAATACCGACCGGGCGGTGCGGGCAACCGCCTCGTGGCCCTTGACCAGGTTGGCGATCATGTCGGTCGCGGCCGGCACGCCGTCCTCCTCGGCGATCGACGACAGTTCGGCATAGGCCTTGTAGCTGCCCGGCGCCGGCATGCCCAGCGCCCGGATACGCTCGGCAATCTCGTCGACCGCCAGCGCCAGCTCGTTGTACTGCGTCTCGAACATCGTATGCAGCGTCTGGAACATCGGGCCAGTGACGTTCCAGTGATAGTTGTGGGTCTTCAGATACAGCGTGTAGGTGTCCGCCAGCAGCCGCGACAGGCCGTCGGCGATATCCTTGCGTTGGTTCTCGGCGATGCCGATATCGATTTCCATCCTGCTCACCCTCTCGCCTTCGCCTTACAGGTCCGCGGCGGCATCAAAACCGCCGCGGTGTTGGATTAGAGATAAGCGCTTTGATAGGTGCTTCCAATACTATTTAGAATGATTCCAATATGAAATATGATAAAAATCTCATTATACGAAACTTACCTTCACCTGGCCGAGGGCACCGAAATCGGCCACCGCCGCCTCGCCCTTCGCGGCCGGAAACGGTTTGGTGCAGGACCCGGTGGTGACATATTCGCCGGCCTTCAGGGTCTGGCCCCGCGCCGCCAGGTGATTGGCCAGCCAGGCCAGGGCGTTCAGCGGGCTGCCCAGCACGGCCGCCCCGGTGCCGCTCTCCCGCGGCGCGCCATCGATGCCGATGCCGACGGGATAGCCGGCGAAATCCAGCCCCGCGAAATCCGTGACCTCGGCGCCCCGGATCCAGCGGCCGCCGCCGCCCTGGTCGGCGATCACGCTCAGCCCGCCGACGCGCGTCCAGTCGGTGAACCGGGAATCGACGACCTCGATGGCCGGCACGACGGCGGCGATCAGCGGCCGGACACTGTCGGCATCGTAGGCCGCGCCGCCCGTCGTCGTATCCGCGCCCAGGCGAAAGGCGAATTCGACCTCCATCACCCGCATGAACATGTCGTCGGCGGCAATCTCGGCCGGACTATCGAGCACGAACGGCGACAGCAGCCGGGCCTGGAACGGCTCCGGCAGGCCGAGCATCTCCTGCGCCGCCGGGTTGGTGGCCCCGATCTTGCGCCCCACGACCGCGCCGCCGCCGGCCACGTCCAGGACTCCGGCGACGCCGGCCTCCTGGATGCGATAGGCGTCATCGGCGTCCGCCGGCCGCAGATCCGCGGGCAGCGCCTCGATGAGCGCGCCGCTCGTCCGCACGTCGTTCAGCATCGCGGCCGCGCGGCCGGCTGCCGCCGTATCCAGCATTCCAAGCTCCTTCGTTGTCAGGCGGCCGCGTCGGCCTGATGCGCCGAAATCACCTGATCGGCCAGGCGCCCCGTCAGCTCCTGCAGGTGATCGAAAACCGCCGTATAGCCGCCGACACCCTGCGTCGCCGAGCGCAGCTCGACGATCAGGTCGTGCAGCTCCGATTGCGGCATATGGGCCGAGACCACGTCCCAGCCGGGCCAGCCGGGCCGGGCATCGAAGCCCAGGATCTGGCCACGCCGCGAGCTGACGATGGTGTTGGCCTTCGGCGTGTAGTCCGACGGCACGGCGATGTCGACCGCCATGATCGGTTCCAGCAGCACCGGGCCGCATTCCGGCATGCCCTCCTGCATGGCGATCCGCGCCGCCGTGCGGAAGGCGATTTCCGAGCTGTCCACCGAGTGGTACTGGCCGTCGAACAGCGTTACCGATACATCCACGACCGGGAAGCCGAGCGGGCCCTGGCCGAGATACTCCTTCACGCCGGCCTCGACGCCCGGAATGAACTGCTTCGGCACCGAGCCGCCGACGATCTTCTCGGCGAACTGGAAGCCGGTACCGCGCGGCAGTGGCTTGATCTCCAGGTGCACGTCGCCGAATTGGCCATGGCCGCCCGACTGGCGCTTGAACCGGCCGTGCTGCTTGATCGGCTTGCGGATCGCTTCCTTGTAGGGAACCTTCGGCTGCCGCGTCGACACCGACAGGCCGTACTTGTTCCGCAGGCGGTCGCAGGCGATCTTCAGGTGGATGTCGCCCTGGCCGCGCAGCACGAATTCATGCGTATCCTCTTCGTGGCCGTAGATGATCGACGGGTCCTCCTCGCTCACCTTCTGCAGCGCGCCGGACAGCTTGACCTCGTCCTCGCGCTTGTCGGTCGAGATGGCCTGGGCGAAGACCGGCTTCAGGATGCCGGCCTTCGGCAGCGCCTCGACCTCCTTCGCGGCGCCCAGCGTATCCCCCGTGACCACGCTTTCCAGCCGACCGAGACCGACCACGTCGCCGGGCCCGGCCTCGGTGATCTTCTCGGTGTTGTGGCCGGACATCCGGAACAGGCCCGACACGCGTTCGTCGTTCAGCGTCATGCCGTCCTTGACGGCGCCCGACCAGATCCGGGCGATCGACAGCTTGCCGCCGTGCTGGGTGTGATAGGTCTTCAGGACCTGCGCCACCGGCTCGTCGCCGGCGATGCCCACACGCTCGGCCGCCTTCGCCGCCGCCGGCACCTCGTGCCGCAGGGCCTTCAGCAGCCGGCGGACGCCGTGATCCATCTCGGCGGCGCCGAAGATCACCGGCACGATCAGGCCGTTCTGATAGTCGCTGGTCAGGTTCTGATAGACCTCGTCCTTTTCCGGCTCGACGTCCTCCAGCACCTTCTCCATCAGGTCGTCGTTGAAGTCGGCCAGCGTCTCCAGCATCTGATAGCGGGCCTCGCCGACGCTGTCGGACATCGAATCCGGCGTCTCGACGATCTCGGACGGCTGGTTCGGCCGGTAGACGAAGGTCCGTTCGGAGGCGAGGTCGATATAGCCGGTGATGCTCTCGTCCTCGCGGATCGGCAATTGCCGCAGCACCAGCGGATGCGCCGAGACCGGCTGCAGGGAATCCAGCAGGGCGGCGACGTGCCCCGTCGCCTTGTCGATCTTGTTGACGAATACCATGCGTGGGATGCCGGCGTCCTCCAGCGCCTTCATCAGCGGCATCAAGCCCATGAACTTGTCCCGGTCGGGCTCGCAGACCAGCACCGCGGCATCGACGCCTGGCAGCACGTTGAGCGTCTCCTGCAGCAGCTCGACCGAGCCGGAGCAGTCGAGAAACGTGAACCGGTCGTCCAGGAACGTCGTCGTGGCGACGTTCACCTCGGTGCTCATCTGGCGGTCGCGCGCTTCCTGTGCGCTGTCGCCGACGGTATTGCCGTCGGTCACCGACCCCTTCCGGCTGGTCGCGCCGGTCACCCACAGGATGCTTTCGAGCAACGTCGTCTTGCCGCTCATGTAGGGCCCGATCAGGGCAACGCTGCGGGGACCGGAGGGCTTCGAAACGCTCATGGGTGCGCCCTTCCTTCGTATCGTTGACGTATCCATCCCTGTCCCGTGGCGACACGGGACTGTCATGTTTTCAAACTTCCCGAAGGGGGCGCAAGAAGAATCGGGTCGGCCGGCCGGAAATCCCAGTTTCGTCAGCTTTTGGCCGAAGAATCCGCCGAATAGCCGTCGACATAGGGCCGAAGCGCGGCATGGGCGACCCGATGCACGGGTGTATCGAGGTCATGCGCCCGGGCGAGCCGGAACACGGTGCCCGACAGCCAGTCGACCTCCAGCCGGTTGCCGCGCTCCAGATCGAACAGCATCGAGGCCTTCATGCCGTCCGGCAGGCCGTTCATGGTCTCGATCGTGGCGTCGACCGCGTCGTCGCCGATATCGATTCCCATGGCGCCGGCCACCGCGACGACCTCGCGGACCGCGTCCTGCGCCAGGCGCCAGGATTCCGGCACGTCGCGGATCGGCCCGATCGGCAGCCGGGTCAGGCAGGTGACGGCGGCGAGGCTGGCCAGCAGCGCGAACTTACGCCAGATCGGCACCGCGATATCCGCCGTCACCGCGGCATCGATCCCGGCCGTCCGGCACAGCGCCTCGAACCGCGCGAGCCGGGGGCTGGCGCTGCCGTCCATGGTGCCGAACACCAGGCGGGCGAAGCGCGAATGGTGCCGGATCAGGCCGGGCTCGCCGATCTCGGCCGAGATGTAGGCGACGCCGCCGGCGACATGCCGTTCGCCCAGAATCGCCGCCAGCGCCTCCTCGGAATCGACCCCGTTCAGGAACGAGACCACCAGGGTATCGTCGCCGATCAGCGGTTCGCAGAGCCGGCCGGCGCTTTCGACGTCGTAGAGCTTGGTCGCGAACAGCACCAGGTCGACCGGTCCGATCGCCGCCGGATCGTCGGTCGCGCGCGGGTCCGTCAGGTGGGCGTCGCCCAGCGGGCTCTCGATCCTGAGACCGGAATCGTTGAGCGCCGCCAGATGCGCGCCACGGGCGATGAAGCCGACATCGGCGCCGGCGGCGGCCAGCCGGCCGCCGAAATAGCCGCCGACGCCGCCGGTGCCCATGACGGCGATCCGCATGCGGCCGGCCTCAGGTCAGATTGCCGCAGAAGCGCTGAATGCGCGTGCAGGCCTCTTCCAGGGCCTCGGTCGAGGTGGCGTAGGAGATCCGGAAATGCGGGCTCAGGCCGAAGGCTTCGCCGAACACCACGGCCACGCCCTCCGCCTCCAGCAGCTCGGTGGCGAAGTCGCCGTCATTCTCGATCACCTTGCCGCCGGGCGCGGTCTTGCCGATGCAGCCGGCGCAGCTCGGATAGACGTAAAAGGCGCCGTCCGGCGTCAGACAGGAAATGCCGCTGGCCTGGTTCAGCATGGAGACGACGAGATCGCGGCGCGCCTTGAACACCTCGTTGTGCGCGGCGATGAAGTCCTGCGGACCGTTCAGCGCCTCGACCGCGGCGGCCTGGCTGACCGAGCTCGGATTCGACGTGCTCTGCGACTGCACCTTGCCCATGGCCTTGATCAGCTCGGCCGGCCCGCCGGCATAGCCGATCCGCCAACCGGTCATGCAATAGGCCTTGGAGACGCCGTTCACGGTCAGCGTGCGGTCATAAAGGCCCGGCTCGATCTGCGCCGGCGTGACGAAGGTGAAGTCGTCGTAGACCAGGTGCTCGTACATGTCGTCGGTCATCACCCGGACCTGCGGATGGCGCATCAGCACGTCCGTCAGCCCCTTCAGCGCCGCGTGATCGTAGGCGGCGCCGGACGGGTTCGAGGGCGAGTTGAAGACAAACCACTTGGTCTTCGGCGTGATCGCCGCCTCCAGCGCCGCCGGCGACAGCAGAAAGTTGGTCTCGGCCGTCGCGTGCACGAACCGCGGCTCGCCGCCGGCCAGCAGCACCATGTCCGGATAGGACACCCAGTACGGCGTCGGGATGATCACCTCGTCGCCGGGATTCAGCGTCGCCACCAGCGCGTTGTACAGCACCTGCTTGCCGCCGGTGCCGACGCTGACCTGGTCGATGCCGTAGGTCAGGCCGTTGTCGCGCTTGAACTTGTCCACGATCGCCTGCTTCAGCGCCGGCGTGCCGTCGACATTGGTATACTTGGTGTCGCCCTCGCGGATGGCCCGGATCGCGGCTTCCTTGATGTTCTCCGGCGTGTCGAAATCCGGCTCGCCGGCGCCCAGGCCGATCACGTCGCGGCCGGCGGCTTTCAGGTCCCGGGCCTTGCTGGAGACGGCAATCGTCGGCGACGGCTTCACCCGCCCCAGGGAGTCGGCAAGGAACGACATCTCAGGTCACCTGTCGGTTGGTTGGTCGTCGAATGCCGGGCAACCTAGACCGCGGCCCGGACCGGCGCAAGCGGTCTCAGGGCCTCGCGCATCTCCGCCGTCTCGTCGAGGATCCAGTCGCGGAACGCCTTCACCTTCGGGCGCGACAGGGTGCCCGGCAGGTAGACCAGCCGGTGGGCGAAGCTGATCGGCAGGCTCAGGTCGAACGGGTTCACCAGCCGGCCCGCCTCCAGGTCGGCGGCGCAGAGGGCGCGCCGGCCCAGCGCCACGCCCTGGCCCTCGATCGCCGCCTGCATGACCATGGTCCACGGCGTGAAGGTCATGCCGTAGTTCGCCTCGATCCCCTCGATGCCCATGGCCGCCAGCCACATATGCCAGTCCGGCGTCATCACGCCCGGCCGGTGCGAGCCGTCATGCAGGAACTGATGGTGTTTCAGGTCCTCCGGCGCGCGCAGCGGGTGCGGGCCTTCCAGCAGCTTCGGGCTGCAGACCGGGATTACCTCCTCGGCCATCAGCAGGTCCTCCTCCAGGCCCTCGTAGCCGCCGGCGCCGAAGCGGATGCCGACATCGACTTCGTCGCGGTCGAAGTCCGCCAGCTCCATGCTGGCGGTGATACGGACCTCGATATCGGGGTGAATGGCATGAAAGCGGTCGAGGCGCGGGATCAGCCACTTCGCCGCGAAACCGGGCGAGGTGTTGACGTCCAGGCTGCCGGCCTCCTGCTGCCGCACCCGGCGCCAGGACACGGCCAGGATGTCCAGCCCGTCGGAGGCCCCCGGCAGCAGGCTGCCGCCGGCCTCGGTCAGGGCCAGCGCCCGGTTCAGGCGGTGGAACAACGGCGCGCCCAGATGCTGCTCCAGCGACTTGATCTGCTGGCTGATCGCGGCCGGCGTCACGTGCAGCTCTTCGGCCGCCTTGCTGAAGCTCAGATGGCGGGCGGCGGCCTCGAAGGCGCGGATGGCGTTGAGTGGCGGCAGGCTGCGGGCCATGGAAAAGTTCGCGAACCTTCACGAATGGTTAAGATAAGTTAGTTTATCTAACACGACATATAGATTTAGTCGGTTGTCGGATCAACCGGCAACAGCCAAATAAACACCAATAACGCATCAAGCCGCGCCAAACGGTGATGGAAACGTCCGAGGCTCGCAAGAGACGAGAAAAGCTAACACGAAGTTGACGCAATCGAGGAGTTTCAGGATGTACCAGGGGCACGAATTCATGGCGAAGTATGCCGGCTACAGCGAGCTGGGCGACATTTCCGAGCTGGATGTGCACGAGATGATGGCGCGGGGCCGGCGCGAGCAGTCGCGCGAGATCGCACGGCTGACGCACCTGCTGTTCGAGAAGCTGCGCGGGCTGTTCGACCACAGGCACGCGGCCGCGGCGCAGCACTGAGCGGCTGTTCGAGAGCGGGCCTGTCGGCACGTTTTCGGGGCCTTGCCGGCCCGCT
>JANQKO010000133.1 GCA_028281075.1 Alphaproteobacteria bacterium
CAGCACCATCTTGACCATGACGCCGCCGGCGATCAGGTCGAGGACGGTGATGTCGCCCAGCGGTTCCGTCAGGTGCACCTCGGCGGCGAAACGCGGCCCCCGCGCGGCGCCGCCGGCCGGCGCGATGTCGGTCGGCCGGACCCCGAAGGTCAGCTCGGCGCCGTCGGGAAAGTCCCGCAGCGCGCCGGCCCAGGGGCCGTCCGCCAGCCGCGCGAAGGGCAGCTCGATGGCCGCCGCCGGATCGCCGCCGCGCCGCACGCCCGGCACCAGGTTCATCGCCGGCGCGCCGACCAGCGTGGCGACGAAGGCGTCGCCGGGCCGGGCATAGAGGTCGCGGGGCGTGTCGGTCTGCACGATCCGGCCGTCGCGGATGACGGCGATGCGCTCGCCCATGCTCAACGCCTCGAGCTGGTCCGGCGTGGCATAGAGCATGGTCATGCCGAACTCGCGGTGCAGGCGCTTGAACTCGGCCCGGGTGTCGTGGCGCAGCTTGGCGTCCAGATTGGTCAGCGGCTCGTCCAGCAGCAGCAGCTTCGGCCGCCGGATCAGCGCCCGGCCGATGGCGACGCGCTGCTGCTCGCCGCCGCTCAGCGTCGCCGGCTTGCGGTCGAGCGTATGCCCGACCCGCAGCATCTCGGCGATCTCGCCGATGCGCCGGGCGGTCTCGCCACGGTCGACGCCGGCCTCGCGCAGGGGATAGGCGAAGTTGTCGCGCACCGTCAGGTGCGGGTAGAGCGCGAAGGTCTGGAAGATCATGGCCATGTCACGGCCCTGGACCGGCGCCTCGGTCAGGTCCCGGCCGGCGAAGACGATGCGGCCCGCGTCCGGGCGTTCCAGGCCGGCGATCGTCCGCAAGGTGGTGGTCTTGCCGGCGGCGCTGGGCCCCAGCAGGCAGAAGAACTCGCCGGCGCGGACGTCGAGGTCCAGGCCACGCAGGGCCGCGACGTCGCCATAGCGCTTGCTGAGCCCGGAAAGACGCAGGTCGGACATCTAGGCGTCCCGACGCGGCGCCGCCGCCGGATCGAACGGCGCGCCGACAGACTCCGCGTCCATGCGACAAACGTCTATCGCGACCCCTCCCCTTCACCGACCGGCTTCTTTGGCGACCGTTTCGGTTTTGTGTGAGCAACTCACAAGGTCCGAACGGACCAGTTTAATGGAAATCGCCCGGCGCGCAACATGGCGCGCGACCGGCGAAGCGCGCGGATCAGAGCAGGTCGGTCAGGGCCGCGAACAGCCGTGCGAGGTCGTCGCGGCCGTTATAGACATGCGGCGCGACGCGGATGACCTGGTCGCGGACCGTCACGAAGATGCCCCGGTCGGCCAGCCGGTCGCCCAGGTCCGGCGGCAGGGCCGCCCCGGCGCGCAGGCCGATCATGTGCGGCGCCCGCGCCGCCGCCGGCACCGGCGTCAGGCCGAGCGTGCCGGCGCGCTCGGCGGTCTCGTCGACCAGTGGCGTCAGCGTCGCCGCGATGGCGTCGACCCGCCAGTCGGTGACCTGGCGCAACGCCCGGATCGCCATCGGCACGCTAATGAAATTGCCGCGCTCGCCGACATCGAAGCGGCGCGCGCCGGGCTGGTAGCCATCGCGGTAGTCGACCAGCCGGGCATAGTCCTGGCTCTCGGCCCGGCCGATCCAGGTATGCTCGATGGGCTCGCCGTCCTGGCGCGACGGCGCGGCATAGAGAAACGCCAGTTGATAGGGGCCCAGCAGCCATTTCTCGGCCACCGCGACCAGGAAATCCGGCCGCACGTCGCGGACATCGAACGGCACCGCGCCCAGCGACTGGCTGAGGTCCAGCACCAGCGCCGCGCCGACCGCTCGGGTCCGGCGGCCGATGGCCTCGAGGTCGAGCATGGCGCCGTCCAGCCAATGGCAGCGCGGCAGGGCGACGATCGCGGTGGACGGGCCGATGGCGGCCAGAACCGCCGCCGTCCAATCGTCGTCGGCCGGCCGCGCCACGGTCACGACCCGGCCGCCGTCCCGACGCGCCAGCGCCCGCCAGGGATAGACGTTCGAGGGAAACTGGCGCTCCAGGACCACGACATCCCGCCCCTCGCCGAGGGTCAGGTTCGCCGCCGCGACCGACAGGCCGTAGCTCGCCGACGGCGCCAGCGCCACGTCGCCGGCCTCGGCCCCGATCAGGCCGGCGAACAGCCCGCGCAAGCGCTCGACGTCATCGAAGGTCTCGCGGGCACCGATCCGCCAGGGCCGCGATTTCTTGGCCAGGCCCAGGCGGCCGGCCTCGTAAACCGACTTGAGCTGCGGCGCGCTCGCCGCGCAACGCAGGTAGACGGCGTCGTCCGGCAGGTCGAAGAGATGGCTCTGGTTGTCGATCATGGGCACGGCGCCGGGACGGTCGCCGCGCTACCAGGAATTCCGCAGCTCGCGCAGCTTCAGGAACACGGTCTTCGGATCGGGCGCGGCCGGCAGGTCCGGAAACGCCTCGCGCAACGCCGCGATCACCGACGGCGATTGCAGCCGGAAGAAGGTGTTGACCTCCTTCTCCAGCGCCAGTGTCGTGACCATGGCATCAGCCGGATCCTGGTCCTTGATCTCGGCCAGCAGCAAGGCCGCCCGGGCGTTATCCGGCTCGCGATCGAGGGTGAACTCCAGGTTGTTGGTGATGTAGTCGTGGCCGGGATAGATCCGGGTGTCGTCCTTCAGGCGCGTGAGCTGGCTGACGAAGGTGCCGTAGAGCTCGTTCGGATGACCGCCGTTATGGCAGTTGCCGGCGCCGGCGTTGAACAGCGTATCGCCGCTGAACAGCGCCGGCTGATCGGTATGCGACAGCAGGCAGACATGGCTCATGGTATGGCCCGGCGTATCGAGCGACTCCAGCACGACCGTCTTGCCGACCTCGATCACGTCGCCGGCGCCCAACCCGCGGTCGATGCCCGGGATCTTGTCCTTGGCGTTCCGATGCGCCAGCAGCCTGGCGCCCGTCGCCGCGATCACCGCCTTGTTGCCGCCGATATGGTCGCCGTGCTCGTGCGTGTTCAGGACCTGCGTGATCTCCCAGCCCTTGTCCTTGGCCGCCGCCAGGCATTTCTGGTGGTCCAGCGGATCGATCGCCAGCGCCTCGCCGGTCTCCGGACAGGCGATAAGGTAATTGAAGTTGCGGTAGGCGTTGCCGGTCCAGACCTGTTCGACGATCACGTGCCTTCTCCCTCGTTGGCGGTAGCGCGGCCCACTTTAGCCTCGATCGGCCGGCCCCGCCACGGGCCGGACCGGGATCGTGCCCGTGCCCTCGATCACCGGATCGCCGGCCTGGTTGCGGACCCAGACCTTGAACCGGCCATCGTCGTCCGCCAAGGCCTCGCCGCCAGCCGTGACGACGTCGCCCAGGCGCACCGGGCGGATGAAGCGGATGTCCAGCTCGGCGCCCACGGCGGCGTCCGTGCCGAAGCTGGCGGTGATCGCCTGCCAGATCAGGTTCATCGACATGGTGCCGTGCGCGATGACGCCCTTCATCGGCGTCCCGGCGGCGAACTCGGCATCCAGGTGGATCGGATTGAAATCGTCGGTGATCTCGGCGTATTGCCGGATCTTCGCCTGATCCACCGTCAGGCTGACATCGACCAGCTTCGCCGTCATCTCACCGCGCCCAGATCGAGGTCAGGCGGCCGGTGAACAGCAGGTCGCCGGCCGCGTCGCGCGTTTCGGTCTCGAACGTCACCCAGCGCCGCTCCTTGCGCAGCTCCTTCGCCACGCAGGCGAGCGACGTCGTCATGGTGTCGCCGACGCGGGCCAGCCGGTTGATATGCAGGTGCTGGCCGGCATGGATGTTGCCCGGCGGCCGTGGCTGCAGCAGCGCCATATAGGCCCGCATCATCACACCAACCGCCATGCCCGGCGGCACCAGCGGCCGGTGCGCCGCGTCGTCGGGATAGAGCGCGACCCAGCGGTCGAACGCGGCCGCGTCGATCCGATAGTCGAAGGCGCCGAAATCCTGCACCGGCGCGAATGCCTCGAACGTCCACATGGCTCAGGCCGGTTCCGCCTGCGGGACGGCCTGCCCGTCGCGCTGCTCGAAGACGATGTTGACCGGCATGCCGATCGCGACGCGCTCGGGATCGCAGTTGACGATATTCATCATCATGCGCACCCCGTCGGCCAGATCGACCAGTGCGATCGCATAGGGGACATCGGCGCGAAACGCCGGTGTCGGCGCCCGGTGCACGATCGTGAACGAATACACGCGGCCCCGCGGTTCGGCTGTTTGCCAGGCCAGGTCCTCGCTTCTGCAGCGCTGGCACAGGCCGCGCGGATAGAACTGGCGATGGCCGCAGGCCCGGCAGTGCTGCACCAGCAGCTCGCCACGATTACAGGCGTCCCAGAACGGCCGCGTGTCGGCGTTGGCCTCGGGGATCGGCTTGCCGGTCATCACAGCCGCCCCAGGATCAGCGAGCAATGCGCCGACAGCACGCCGCCGTCGCCATGCGCGAAGGCGAGCTCGGCGCCGTCGACCTGCCGGTCGCCGGCCTCGCCGCGCAACTGCCGCACGGCCTCGACGATATGGAACATGCCACCCGCCGCGCCGGAATGGCCGTAGGACAGCAGGCCGCCATGGGTGTTGCAGGGCAGCCGGCCGCCATGGGTCAGCTCCCCGGCGGCCGCCGCCGCGCCCGCCTCGCCGCGTTCGAAGAAGCCGATGGATTCCAGCTCGACCAGCAGCGTGATGGTGAAGGAATCGTAGATCTCGGCGACATCGATATCCGCCGCCGTCACGCCGGCCTGCTCGAAGGCCAGCCTGGATGCCTGCTTGCAGCCGAAATCGGTCAGCGACGGCGCCGCGACGATATGCTCGTGCGTGTGGCCCTGGCCCGACCCCAGCAGCGCCACCGTCGGCTTGTCGGTGTCGATACCGGGCGTGCTGACGACGATGGCCGCCGCGCCGTCCGAGATCGGGCAGCAGTCCAGCAGCCGCAGCGGCGACGCGATCACGCGGGACGCCATCACGTCGGCGACGGTGATCGGCTCGCGCATATGGGCGTTCGGATGCCGCGCGGCATGCGCCCGGTGCGTCACCGCGATCGCGGCGAGCTGTTCCGGCGTGACGCCGTAATCGTGCATGTAGCGCTGGGCCACCAGCGCATAGGCCGCCGGTATGGAGATGCCGTAGGGCTGCTCGAACTGGGCGTGGCCAAACTGGGCCAGCGCCGCGACCGCCTTGTCGCGCGTCATGCCCGTCAGCCGGTTGTCGCCCAGCACGATCAGCACGTGCCGGCACTGGCCGGCGGCGACCAGCGCCGCCGCCTGCGCCAGCATGATCGCCGCCGACGCCCCGCCGGCCTGGACCACGGCATTGAATCCGGGCTCGATGCCGACATATTCGCAGAATACCGAGCTCAGCATCGGGTGCGGCTCGACCAGCGAATAAGCGCAGAGCACGCCGTCGACGTCGTCGAAACCGAGACCGGCATCGGCCAGCGCATCCCGCGCCGCCTGGGCATGCAGCGACATGCAGGAACTGTCCTCGAGCGCGCCGACCGGCGTGTCGCCGACGCCGCTGATGACCACCCGGGCGCGCACCGTCAGATGACGTTCCGCCGCCGCAGGGTTTCGAGCTCGTCGGCCGAATAGCCCAGTCCGCCCAGCACCTCGTCCGTATGCTCGCCGCGCTCCGGCGGCGCCTGGCGCAGGCTGCTGGGCGTGCGGCTCATGATGATCGGCTGGCCGACCAGGTTCATCTTGCCCAGCGTCGCCGATTCGACCGGCTGCGCCAGGCCCAGATGCTGGACCTGCGGGTCGGCGAACACCTGGTCGATGCTGTTGATCGGTCCGGTCGGCACGCCGGCCGCGTTCAGCCTGTCGACCCATTCCCTGCTGGTCGCCGTCCGCGTGCGTTCGCTGATCGCGGCATTCAGCGCCACCCGGTTCCTCGAGCGGTCGCCGCCCGTCGCGTAGTCCGGATGGTCGACCAGGTCGCCGGCATCCAGCGCCTCGCACAGCCGGCGCCACATGGGCTGGCCCGAGGTGGCGATATTGATATGGCCGTCGCTGGTCTCGAACACGCCGGTCGGGATGCTGGTCGGGTGGTCGTTGCCGGCCTGTTTCGGCACATCGCCCTTGACCAGCCAGCGCGAGGCCTGGAAGTCCAGCATGAAGGTCTGGGCCTGCAGCAGCGAGGT
>JANQKO010000137.1 GCA_028281075.1 Alphaproteobacteria bacterium
CTTGCGCCTCCGACATGTAGTTGAAGCGGATGCGGGGTGCGGCCTCAGGCGCCGCCGAGGCCAGCGTGACGCTGCCGCGGGCGGCCGAGCGCATCGGCCCGACATGCGCCTGAAAGCCATGGCAGCGCGCCGGCGCCTTGCCGTCATAGCGAATGGCGACGGGCAGGAAATGGTACTGGATGTCGGGGTAGTCGACACCGGCGGCGGAGCGCAGGAAGGCGCCGGCCTCGAACTGATTGCTGGCGCCGAGCCCGCTTCTGAATAGGGTCCAGCGGGCGCCGATCAGCAGCTTCGACCACCAGTTGAGACTGGAATAGAGCGTGATCGGCAGCCGGCATTCCTGCTGGACATAGAGCTCCAGATGGTCTTGCAGGTTCTGCCCGACGCCCGGCCGGTCGGCCACCACGGCGATGCCATGGGCGGCCAGGTCGGCCGCCGCGCCGATGCCCGACAGCATGAGCAGCTTGGGTGAGTTGATGGCCGAGGCGGCGAGGACCACTTCACGCGCAGCTTCGACGATCTCGATGCGGCCGCCGCGGGCGATTTCGACACCGACGGCGCGGCCGTCGCGGATCACCACGCGGCGCGCGGTGGCCTTGAGACGGGCCAGGTTGGGACGCCGCAAGGCCGGCTTCAGATAGGCGTTGGCGGCCGACCAGCGACGGCCGCGCCACACGGTCTGCTCCAGCGGTCCGAAGCCTTCCTGCTTCTCGCCGTTATAGTCGTCGGTGCCCTCGAAGCCGGCCTGCCGTCCCGCCGCGATGAAGGCATCGAACAGCGGATTGGCGCGGCGGCCGCGGGTCACATGCAACGGCCCGTCGGCGCCGCGCCAGGCCGGATCGCCCTCGCCGTTCTGCCGGTGCCAGCTTTCCAGCCGCCTGTAATAGGGCAGCACGTCGGCGAAGGCCCAGCCGCGCGCCCCGGCCTCGGCCCAATGATCGAAATCGCGGGCGTGGCCGCGCACATAGACCATGCCGTTGATCGACGACGAGCCGCCGATCACCCGCCCGCGCGGGCAGGCGAGGCGCCGGCCGCCCAGATGCGGCTCCGGCTCCGTCGCGAACCCCCAATCATAGCGGCGCATGTTCATCGGGTAGGACAGCGCCGCCGGCATCTGGATGAAGGGACCGATATCGCTGCCGCCGGCCTCGATCACCAGCACGCGGTGCCGGCCGTCTTCACTGAGGCGGGCGGCCAGCGCCGAGCCGGCGGACCCGGCGCCGACGATAATGAAGTCGGCCTGCATCCCGGGCCTGTCTAGTAAGGGCTGTCGACCGGGCCCATGGCGACGTACACCGATTTGAGCTGGGTGTAGTGTTCGATCGCCGCGCGGCCGTTCTCGCGCCCGAAGCCGGACTGCTTGACCCCGCCGAAGGGGATCTCGACCGGCGTCAGGTTGTACGTGTTGATCCAGCAGGTGCCGGCGTTCAGCCGACATACGGTCCGGTGCGCCCGCCTCAGATCCTGCGTGAAGACGCCGGCGGAAAGGCCGTATTCGCTGGTATTTGCACGGTTGATCGCATCCTCTTCCTCAGCAAAGCCGAGCACGCTGAGCACCGGGCCGAAGATCTCTTCCCGCGCGATGCGCATGGTGTCGGCCACTTCGGTGAAGATGGTCGGCTCGACATAGAAGCCGCGCTGACACGCCGATCCCGACGGCACGTCGCCGCCGGTCAGCAGTCGCGCGCCCTCCTGCCGGCCCGCCGCGATCATGTCGAGCACGCGGTCGCGCTGGGCGGCGGAGACCAGGGGGCCGATCTGGGTCGCCTCGTCCAAGGGATCGCCGATGGCCAGCGCCCGGGTGCGCGCCACCAGCCTGTCCAGGAAGCGCTCGCGGATGCCGTCCTGGACAAAGACCCGCGTGCCGTTCGAGCAGATCTGCCCGGAAGAATAGAAATTGCCGAGCATGGTGCCGGACACGGCGTCCTCGACATCGGCGTCGTCGAAGACGATCAGCGGCGACTTGCCGCCCAGCTCCAGCGTCGCCTGTTTGAGGCCGGCCGCCGCCCGGGCATAGACCCGCCGGCCGGTGGCGACCGAACCGGTCAGCGACACCTTGGCGACGTCGCCGTGGCCGACCAACGCCTCGCCGACCGCGCCGGCCCCCTGCACGACGCTGAACAGGCCCGGCGGCGCGCCGGCCTCCACCAGGATCTCGGCCAGCTTCAGCGCCGACAGCGGCGTCGTCTCCGACGGCTTGAAGACCATGGCGTTGCCGGCGACCAGCGCCGGGGCGGCCTTCCAGCAGGCGATCTGGATCGGGTAGTTCCAGGCGCCGATGCCGACGCACACGCCCAAGGGCTCGCGCAGCGTATAGGCCCAGTCGTCGCCCAGCGGCACCGTCTCGCCGGTCAGTGTGCCGGCCAGCCCGGCGAAGAACTCCAGGGCGTCG
>JANQKO010000401.1 GCA_028281075.1 Alphaproteobacteria bacterium
GACGCCGCGGTCGCCGGCATCGAGCCGGTGTTCGTGCGCATCGAGGCCGGCGAGGTGCTGGTCCGGCGCGGCGACCGGGTGACGCCGCGCATCCAGAAACGCATCCGGATGCTGAACGAGAGCGCCGGCGGCCGGGCGCAGTGGGCGGAGACCGTGGCCGTGGCGGTGCTGCTGGCGGGCGTCGTGCTGCTGGCCGGCGTGTTCTTCCAGCGTGGCCGCGTGCCGCAGCGGCTGAGCCGGAAATCGGTCTACCTGACATTCTGCATCGTCCTGGTATCGGCGGCGATCGCTGTCGCCATGTTCTATGCTGGCCGCGGCCTGGCCGAGGGGCTTGGCTTCGGACGCGATACGGCGGCCTATTTCGTGCCGCTGGCGCTGGCGACGGCCCTGGTCTCGGTGCTGATCGACGCCCGCACCAGTCTGCTGGTCGGCGTCGGCCTGACGCTGCTGGTCGCCTATCGCGTCGACGGCGATCTCTGGCTGATCACCTATTATGTCGTCGGCGTGCTGGTCGCCGGCATCGCCACCCGCGGCTGCCGGCGCCGGTCCGATCTGCTGCGGCCGGGCCTCGCGGTCGCCGCCGCGCAGGCGGCGGTGGTGCCGGTCACCATCGTGCTCGGCGGCGAGATGTTCGGGCCCGAGCATATCCCTTACCTCGTCGCCGCCGGCGTGTCGGGCGCCCTGGTGGCGATCTGCGTGCTGGGCCTGCTGCCGCTGCTGGAATTCCTGTTCGACGAGAGCACCGACCTGCGGCTGCTGGAGCTGGCGTCCGCCGACAGCCCGCTGCTGAAGAGCCTGGCGCTGCACGCGCCGGGCAGCTACTACGCCTCGGTCATCGTCGGCAATCTCTGCGAGGCGGCGGCCGACGCGATCGGCGCCAATGGCCTGCGCGCCCGCGTGATGGCGCTCTATCACGATATCGGCAAGATGTCCCGGTCGAGCTACTTCGCCGAGAACCAGCGCGACGGCAACGTGCACGACCGCCTGTCGCCGGAAATCTCCACCCGCATCGTCTTCAGCCACGTGAAGGCCGGCATCGAGGTGGCGGCCAAGGCCCGTCTCGGCCAGGCCGTGACCGAGGCGATCACCCAGCACCACGGCACCACCCTGCTGCGGCCGTTCTACGCCAAGGCGCTGGAGCGGGCGAAGCGCAGCGGCGAGACCGTGCACGAGGAGACGTTCCGCTATCCCGGCCCGAAGCCGAAGTCGCGCGAGGCCGGCATCCTGCTGCTCGCGGATTCCGTCGAGGCGGCGACGCGGGCGCTCAAGGACACGGCGCCGGCCAGCGTGCGCAAGCGGGTCAGCCAGGTCATCGAGGACAAGATCGCCGATGGGCAGCTCGACGAATGCGAGCTGACGATCCGCGATCTTTCCGCGATCGAGGCCGCCTTCGTCCGGGTACTGACGCTGGGCGTCTTCCATACCCGGATCGAATATCCGGCATTGCCGCGGTTCGAGGACGCAAAGGACAAGGAGACCCGTGCAGGTCGACATATCGATAACCTGCGACGACTGGCTGACAGATCTTCCTGACGCGGCAGCCATCGCCACGCGGGTGGCCGACCGGGTCGAGGCCGGCGTCCGGTCGCTGCCGGCCGCGGCCGAGGTCAGCCTGCTGCTGTGCGACGACGGCACCGGACGGCGATTGAACCGGCAATGGCGGGCCCGCGACGCGGCCACGAACGTGCTGTCCTTTCCGGCCGCCGACGCCGACGACCTGGCGGCCGGCGTCCCGGTCGGCGACCGACCGCTGCTGCTGGGCGACGTCGTGCTGGCCCATGGCGTCGTCCGCCGCGAGGCCGCGGCGCAGGGCAAGCCGCTGGCCGACCATTTCAGCCATCTCCTCGTGCATGGCCTGCTGCACCTGTTGGGTTTCGACCATGAAACCGACAACGACGCGGCCGTCATGGAACCCCTGGAAATCGATATCCTGGCCGGTCTCGGCATCGCCGATCCCTATGCCGGTTCGATGACCGCCTCCCCGCAACAGACGGTTTGAGCGAAAGCCGATGAACGACGATTCTTCCTCCAGTAGAAAGCCCCGCAACGGCGGGGCCGGATCCGAACACGAACCCTCGCTGGGCGGGGGCCTGATGAACTGGCTGAAACGAAACCTGGCGCCGGGCAACGGCGACCACGATCTTCGCGGCAGCCTGGAAGAAGTCATCGAGGGACATGAGGACGAGCATGGCGACCTCGAGCCGGAACAGCGCGAGATGCTGCTCAACATCCTCAGCTTCGGCGAGCTGCAGGTCGACGACATCATGGTCCCGCGCGCGGATATCGTCGCCATCGACGAGAAGCTGCCGTTGACCGAGGTGGTCGCCGGGTTCCGGTCCGCCCGGCATTCGCGCCTGCCGGTGTTCCGCGAGACGCTGGACGACATCATCGGCTTCGTGCACATCAAGGACGTCATCGATCTCTGGGACGATGACGACGACGGCTCGATCGGCCGGGTCATGCGCCAGGTGCTGATCGTGCCGCCGTCGATGCCGGCGCTCGATCTGCTGACCCGCATGCGCGCGACGCGCATTCATCTCGCGATCGTCGTCGACGAGTTCGGCGGCACCGACGGCCTGGTGACCATCGAGGACGTGGTCGAGGAGATCGTCGGCGAGATCGAGGACGAGCATGACGAGATCGAGGCGCCGATGATCGTCGAGCGCGAGGACGGCAGCTTCGAGGCCGACGCGCGGACCGAGATCAGCGAATTCGAGGCGCAGTTCCACGTCGACCTGCTGCCCGACGATCTGGACGACGAGATCGACACGCTGGGCGGACTGCTGTTCTCGATGATGGGCCGGGTGCCGCGGCGCGGCGAGAAGGTCCGCCACGATTGCGGCCTGGAATTCGAGGTGACCGAGGCCGATCCGCGCCGCATCTCGCGTCTGCGCGTCCGCCGCGTGCCGGCCGCCGCCAACGCCCGGGGCTAGCGCGGGCGCGTGCGCGGGCTTGCCCGTTTCTGCGCCGGGCTAAGGGGCTGGCGTCGCGCCGTCCTGGCCGTCCTGCTGGGGGCCGGCACCTCGCTGGCCTTCGCGCCCTTCTTTCTGCTGCCGCTGCTGGTCGTCGGTTTTACCGGCCTGGCCTGGCTGCTCGACGGCGCGCGCCGCGCGCCGGCGGCCTTCCTGGTCGGCTGGTGCTTCGGTTTCGGCCATTTCATCGTCGGCCTCTACTGGATCGGCCATGCCTTCCTGGTCGACGCCGACCGCTTCGCCTGGCTGCTGCCGTTCGCCGTCAGCCTGCTGCCGGCCGGGCTGGCCGTCTTCGCCGGCCTGGTCACGCTGATCGTCCATCTCGTCGGCGGCGGCCGGTGGCGGCGGATCGCGGCGCTGGCGCTGGCCTGGACGCTGGCGGAGTGGTTTCGCGCCCAC
>JANQKO010000454.1 GCA_028281075.1 Alphaproteobacteria bacterium
CGGCCATCTTCCATCTGATGACCCATGCCTTCTTCAAGGCGCTGCTGTTCCTGGGCGCCGGCTCGGTGATCCACGCCGTTTCGGACGAGCAGGACATGCGCCGCATGGGTGGCCTCGCCAAGCACATCAAGCTGACCTACGCGATGATGTGGATCGGCAGCCTGGCGCTGGCGGGCGTGCCCTGGTTCGCCGGTTACTATTCCAAGGACATCATTCTGGAATCGGCCTTCGCCGCGAATTCCGGCTTCGGCATGTTCGCCTTCTCGCTCGGCATCGCGGCGGCGATCATGACGGCGTTCTATTCCTGGCGGCTGCTGTTCATGACCTTCCACGGGGCGCCGCGGGCCAGCGCCGAGGTGATGAGCCACGTGCACGAGTCGCCGCCGGTGATGACGATCCCGTTGATCATCCTGGCCATCGGCGCCGTGTTCTCCGGCATGGCCTTCTACGAGATGATGGTCGGTCACGATCCGGACCATTTCTGGCGCGGCGCGATCCTGATGCTGGAGACCAACACGGTGCTGGCGGATGCGCACGAGGTGCCGGTGCTGATCAAGAAGCTGCCGCTGGTGGTGACGGCGCTCGGCATCCTGGCCGCCTGGTATCTCTATATCCGGCGGACCGACATCCCGGCGATGTTCACGGCGCTGAACCGCGAGCTCTACCTGTTCATCCTGAACAAGTGGTATTTCGACGAGCTGTTCGACTTTACCCTGGTGCGGCCGGCGAAATGGCTCGGCCGGGTGCTGTGGAAGCAGGGCGATGGCCGCGTCATCGACGGCTTCGGCCCGGACGGCGTCGCCGCCACGGTGATCAATCTCGCCCGCCGCGCGACCATGCTGCAGACCGGGCTGATCTACCACTACGCGTTCGCCATGCTGATCGGCGTCGCCGCCTTCGTCACCTGGTACTTCGCCAGCACCGGCGGGGGAGGCTGAGCCGATGTTCGACTGGCCGCTCTTATCCCTCGCGACCTTCCTGCCCCTGGCGGGCGCCGCCTTCATTTTCCTGTTCGCCGGCGGCGAGAAGGCCGTCGCCGACCGCAACGCCCGCAGCGTCGCGCTGCTGACAACAAGCGTCACCTTCCTGATCAGCCTGGTGATCTGGGGCAATTTCGACACCAACACCGCCGACTTCCAGTTCGTCGAGAAGGCGGAGTGGCTGGGCCCGGGCATCAACTACCACATGGGTGTCGACGGCATCTCGGTGCTGTTCGTGGTGCTGACGGCATTCCTGATGCCGATCTGCATTCTCGCGAGCTGGGACGCGATCCAGACCCGTGTGCGCGAGTACATGATCGCCTTCCTGATCCTCGAGACCATGATGATCGGCGTCTTCTGCGCGCTCGACTTCGTGCTGTTCTACCTGTTCTTCGAGGGCGGCCTGATCCCGATGTTCCTGATCATCGGGGTCTGGGGCGGCGCCCGGCGGATCTATTCCAGCTTCAAGTTTTTCCTCTACACCTTCCTCGGCTCGGTGCTGCTGCTGCTGGCGCTGATCTACATGTACTTCCAGGTCGGCACCACCGACATCCCGACGCTGATGACGCACGACTTCGCCGCCGAGGCGCAGATGTGGCTGTGGCTCGCCATGTTCGCCTCGTTCGCGGTGAAGATGCCGATGTGGCCGGTGCATACCTGGCTGCCGGATGCCCATGTCGAGGCGCCGACGGCGGGCTCGGTCATCCTGGCCGGCGTGCTGTTGAAGATGGGCGGCTACGGCTTCCTGCGCTTCTCGCTGCCGATGCTGCCGCTGGCGAGCGAGCAATTCGCGCCGCTGGTCTTCGGGCTCAGCGTCGTCGCGGTGATCTACACCTCGCTCGTGGCGCTGATGCAGGAGGACATGAAGAAGCTGATCGCCTATTCGTCGGTCGCCCATATGGGCTTCGTCACGATCGGCATCTTCACCTTCAACAGCCAGGGCATCGAGGGCGGCATCTTCCAGATGCTGAGCCACGGCATCGTCTCGGCCGCCCTGTTCCTGGTCGTCGGCGTGGTCTACGACCGCATCCATTCGCGCGAGATCGCCCGCTATGGCGGCCTGGTGCACCGGATGCCGATCTATGCCTTCACCTTCATGGTCTTCATGCTGGCCTCGGTCGGCCTGCCGGGCACCAGCGGCTTCGTCGGCGAGATCCTGGTGCTGGTCGGCGCCTTCCAGGCCAACACCTGGGTCGCGGCGCTGGCGGCGACGGGCCTGATCCTGGGCGCCGCCTACATGCTCTGGCTCTATCGCCGGGTGATCTTCGGCAAGCTGGAGAAAGACGACCTGCAGTCGATCGCCGACATGAACGGCCGCGAGATCGCCGTCTTCGCGCCGCTGATCGTGCTGGCGATCCTGATGGGCGTTTATCCGCAGCCGTTCCTGGACGTCATGCAACCCTCGGTCGACAAGCTGATCGGCGACTATCAGGCCGCGCTGGCCGCGGCCGAAAGCGTGGCCGCCGGCATGAACGTCGCGGCGCGTTAGGGAACAGCCATGGTCGAGATGCCGATATACGATTACGCGCTCGCCGCGCCGGAGATCTTCCTGGCCTGCGCCGCCATGGCGCTGCTGATGCTGGGCGTCTTCCGCGGCAACGGCTCGACCCGCCTGGTGGCCTGGCTGTCCGTTGCCGCGCTGGCCGTGACCTTCGTCCTGGTGCTGCGGGCGCCGGCCGGGACCAGCGTCACGTTTGCTGGCATGTTCGTGGTCGATCCCTTCGCCAACTTCGCCAAGGGGCTGGTGCTGATCGGCGCCGCGCTCGGCATCGTCATGTCGCTCGACTATATCCGTCGGGAGAAGATGGAGCGCTTCGAGTATCCGGTGCTGCTGCTGCTGGCCACGCTCGGCATGCTGATGATGATCTCGGCCAACGATCTCATCGCGCTCTACATGGGCATCGAGCTGCAGAGCCTGGCGCTCTACGTCATCGCCGCCTTCAAGCGCGACTCGCTGCGCTCGACCGAGGCCGGCCTGAAATACTTCGTTCTCGGCGCGCTGTCGTCGGGCATGCTGCTCTACGGCTGCTCGATGATCTACGGCTTCACCGGCGGCACCGGCTTCGACACCATCGCCCGCAGCCTCGCCGGCGGCGGGGAAACGCCGATCGGCCTGATCGTCGGCATCGTCTTCCTGACGGCGGGCCTCGCCTTCAAGGTCTCGGCCGTGCCCTTCCACATGTGGACGCCCTCGTAGACGTCGGGCGTCCAC
>JANQKO010000474.1 GCA_028281075.1 Alphaproteobacteria bacterium
GGCTCGATCCGCAGGTAGCGCAGCGTGCGGAAGAAGCGGTCGAGCCGCCACTGACCAGGGACCGCTTCCGCGACATCACGCTCGAGGTGTTGGAGCGCAACCTGCACCTGATCGACGACCATGACGACTACTGGGTCTCGCAGCGCGTCTCGCGCGGCACCGACATCCCGGCCGGCGACATCCACGAAGCGACCGGCCCGACCGTCATCGTCGAATGCACGCCGCTGCCGTTCAAGCCGCGCGCGCCGCTGTTCCGCGACGGTATCGACGTGATGGTGCCGTCCGTGCGCCGGGCCGGCCCCGAGGCCTTCTCGCCGCGCGCCAAGACCCACAATTATCTGAACCTGATCCTCGGCGACGAGGAAGTCCGCCGCCAGCACACCGGCGGCGACGGCCGGCACCCCTGGGCCATCCTGCTGGACCAGAACGGCCATTTCGCCGAGGGCATGGGCTCGAACATCTTCTTCGTCATCGACGGCGCGCTGGTGACGCCGCGCGACGATTACGTGCTCGCCGGCGTCACCCGCGATACCGTCTTCGAGCTTGCCGACGATCTGGGCATCGCCTGCGAGCGCGCCGATATCTCGCCCTACGACGCCTATAACGCCGACGAAGCCTTCATCACCTCGACCAGCTTTTGCATCTGTCCGGTGCGCAGCGTCTCCGGCGTCGCCATGGGCGACGGCGCCGTGCCCGGCCCCGTTACCCGGCGCCTGACGGACGCGTTCAGCGCCCGCGTCGGCGTCGATTTCGTGCAGCAGTACCTGCGGCATCTTGACTGACCGCGCCGCCATGCCGGCCGGCGTGCGATCGCCGGTATCGTGCGCCGCGCGCGTGGGCCGGCGAGCGGCGTAATGGACGACCATCCCCTGGACATCGCGGCGGCGGAAATCGTCCTGCCGTGCCCGGAACTCGACGAGACGCTGGCCTTCTTCCGCGCGCGTCTCGGCTTTCGCCTGGAGATGATTTTCCCCGCTGACGATCCCGCCGTCGCCGTGCTGTCGGGCCACGGCCTGCGCCTGCGTCTGGCGCGCGACGCCGGCGGCGCGCCGGGCCTGATCCGGCTGTCTTGCCGCGATCCGGCCGCGCTCGCCGGCGGGGCGTCGGCGCTGACCGCGCCCAACGGCACGCGTATCGAGCTGGCCGCCGCCGACCCGCCGCTCGACCTGCCGCCGCCGGCGCCGTCCCTGGTCGTGACCCGCCTGGCCGACGGCGCGGATGCCTGGGGCGCCGGCCGCGCCGGCATGCGGTACCGCGACCTCGTTCCCGACCGCCAGGGCGGCCGTTTCATCGCCTCGCACATCCGCATTCCCGACGGCGGCCCGGTGCCCGACATGGTGCACTTCCACAAGATCCGCTTTCAGATGATCTACTGCCACAAGGGCTGGGTCGATCTGCTCTACGAGGACCAGGGACCGCTGTTCCGCCTGGTCGCCGGCGACTGCGTGCTGCAGCCGCCCGAGATCCGCCACCGGGTCGTCGAATGTTCGCCCGGCCTGGAGGTGGTCGAGATCGGCTGTCCGGCCGAGCACCTGACCTGCATCGACCACGCGCTTTCGCTGCCGACGCCGGACCCGCGGCCCGACCGCGACTTCGGCGGCCAGCGTTTCGTCCGCCACCAGGCCGCCAATGCCGCCTGGCATCCCTGGCGTTTCGACGGCACGGAGGCCCGCGACATCGGCATCTCGGCCGCGACCGACGGCCTGGCCGACGTCCGGGTGATCCGTTTCCCAACCGGCGCCGGCGGCCTGCCGCCGCACCGCCACGCGGCCGAGTTCCTGTTCGGCTTCGTGCTGAACGGCGTGGCGACCCTCACCGCCGACGGCCAGCAATCATCGACACTGACCCCCGGCGATGCCTTTGTCATTCCCGCCGCCATGACCTACGCGCTCGAAAACGGCGGCGACGGTCTCGAACTGCTGCATGTCGCCCTGCCGGCGGACTACGACATTACCGTCTAGCAGGCTGTTGGAATGATCCGATCGCGCGGCCGACCATCCTTCGAGACAGCCCCTATCGGGGCTTTCTCAGAGCGTGTGAATGAATTACTCACGACCCAAAAGAAGCCGTCATGCTGGCGCAGGCCAGCATCCAGCGGCATCATAAGCTTTTGAAAAACAACAAAAAATGGATCCTGGCCTTCGCCAGGATGACAACCTGAATGGCTTCGGTGAGATTTCTTCACAGGCTCTGAAGAGACGCGAAGCGTCGTCCCGAAGCATGTTGGCGCCGGTATCGCGGCTTTTTTAACAGCCTGCTAACCGATTGACCGGGCATCGCGTTGCCGCGAGAATGCGGCCATGCGGTATCGGCTGGCCATGACGCTGAAACTGAAATCGTGCCTCAACCGGGGGACGGAAGGTTTTTGCGCGCGTTGAGCCGATAGACGCATTGACCATCGACAGGCCCCGCCGGATCGGACGGGGCCGTTTCTTTTCTCATGTGTCCACGCCGTCGGCGCCGCCGCAAACCGGAGAGACACATGCAACCGCGACCAACACCGATCCAGGGCCTCTGGCTGCCGCTGATCACGCCCTTCCATGACGGCCGTCTCGACGCGACCTCGCTCGCGGGCCTGATCGCGCACTATCTCGACCAGCCGGTCGACGGTTTCATCATGGCCGCGACCACGGGCGAGGGCCTCACGATCGACGACGAGGAGACCGCGCACCTGGTCGCCATCGCCACCGAAGCCGTGGACGGCCGGCGGCCGGTCTTCCTCGGCCTTTCCGGCAGCGACACCCGCCGGCTGACCGCGGCGCTCGACCGGGCCGAGACCTGGCCGGTCGACGGCTACCTCGTCACCTGTCCCTACTACAGCCGGCCGTCGCAGGACGGTCTCTACCAACACTTCGCCACGCTCGCCGGGCGCACCGACCGGCCGGTCGTGCTCTACAACATCCCCTACCGTACCGGCGTCAATCTCGCCAACGAGACGCTGCTGCGGCTGGCCGAACTGCCGAACATCGTCGGCGTCAAGGACTGCTGCGTGAACCCGGCGCAGTCCTTCGACCTGCTGCGCGACCGGCCGCCGGGCTTCGGCGTGCTGACCGGCGAGGATGCCCTGTTCTACAGCGCCCTCACGCAAGGCGCCGACGGCGGCATTCTCGCCTCGGCCCATGTCGAGACCGCGGCCTTCGCCGCCGTGCGCGACGCGTTGCTCGCCGGCGATCAGCCGGGCGCGCTTGGCCTGTGGCGCGATCTCGTCGGTCTCGCCCGCCTGCTGTTCGCCGAGCCCAGTCCGGCGCCGGTCAAGCACTGCCTCTGGCGCGCCGGCCTGATCGCCTCGCCCGAGGTCCGCCTGCCGATGACCGGGGTCAGCCCCGGTCTCGCGGATCGGCTCACCGCCGAGATGACGCGGCGGCGGGGGTGAAATCGCTTCATCACAGGTTGAAAATTCCGCGTTTGCCGGCCGGCGGGCCCGTTGCGAGGGTGGCGCTCCATGCCCATGCAAGGAGCGCCACCCATGTCGAGCCCCGTTCTCTGCGAGATCGCCGGCGGCATCGCCACCCTGACCCTGAACCGCCCGGCGAAGCTGAACGCCATCGACTACGCCATGGCCGACGCGCTGTTAGCGGCGCTCGACCGGCTGGAGACCGATCCCGACGTCGGCGCCGTCATCGTCACCGGTGCCGGCGCGCGGGCCTTTTCGGCCGGCGCCGACATCGCCGAATTCTCCAGGAGCGTCGCGGCCGGCCCGAACACGGCCGTGCGGGATTTCGTCCGCCGTGGCCAGGCCATGACCGCGCGGCTCGAGGCCTTCGTCAAGCCGGTGATCGCCGCCGTCAACGGCCTCGCCTATGGCGGCGGCTGCGAGATCACCGAGGCCGTGCATCTCGCCATCGCCAGTGACCGCGCGTCGTTCGCCAAACCGGAGATCGCGCTCGGCATGCCGCCGACATTCGGCGGCACGCAGCGCCTGCCGCGCCTCGCCGGCCGCAAGCTGGCACTCGAACGGCTGCTCACCGGCGACAGCTTTTCGCCCGAGACGGCGCTGGAGCTGGGCCTCGTGAACCAGGTCGTGCCGCACGACGACCTGCTGCCCACGGCCCGGGCGCTCGCCGACCGCATCATCCGGCATTCGCCGCTGGCCGTCGCCGGCATCATCACCGCGGTCACGCGCGGCCTCAACATGGGCATGGCCGAGGGCCTGCAAATGGAGAGCGAGCAGTTCGCCCGCCTGGTCCCGAGCCATGACCTGCGCGAGGGCCTCGACGCCTGGCAGGCCCGCCGCGCGCCCGTCTATGCCGGCCGCTGACCGCGCCTCTATTGCCGTCGCCGGCGTTTCGTCCGATCCTGATGCGAACCGGACAGGAGCGGTGATCATGGAAACGCTGACGGACGCGAGCCATCTCTACGAGGTCGAATACCGGGCGCGGCACGCCGAACGCCCCGGCTTCCGCATCAACGAAATCCGTTTGTCGCCGACCCAGAAGGTGCCCTGGCACTATCACAGCCAGATCAGCGACACCTTCTACGTCCTCGACGGCCGGATCCGCATCTTCCTGCAGGACCCCAAGGCCGACGTGATCTTGGAGACTGGCGAGAGCTATGCCGTCGAACCCCGCCGGCCGCACCTCGTCACCAACCCCGACGACACGTCGGCCACCTTCCTGATCTTGCAGGGCGTCGGCGACTACGATTTCGTGCCACTGGTCTGACGCGCGATATCGCGTGCTTCGAGACGGTCCCTCCGGGACCTCCTCAGCATGAGGTCGTGCATTGATATCAAACACCAACCTCATCCTGAGGAGCGCCCGAAAGGGCGCGTCTCGAAGGATCGGCTATGAGATTTCGAACTGCAGCCCGCGTCAGGCCGAGAACTCCCGCAACACCTGGCCCGGCCGGCCGCAGTCCTGGACCACACCGTCGGCGTCGAACGTTCGGACGCCGTTGATCCAGACGCCGTGCAGGCCGACGGCGGGCGTGTCCAGACGCACGGCGCCGGTCGGCAGGTCGTTCACTTTCCGCTTCTCGCCACGGCCGACGGTGGCCGGATCGAACAGCATCAGGTCGGCCCAGGCGCCGGGCGTCAGGCGCCCGCGGTCCCGGATGCGGTAGACGTCGGCCGCCCGGCTGGTGACCATCCGTACCGCGTCCTCCAGGTTCAGGTCGCCGCGCTCGCGCGCCCAGTGGCCCATCAGGTGCAGTCCGAAACCGGCGTCGCACAGGAACGACAGGTGCGCGCCCGCGTCCGACAGCGCCACCGCCGCGTTCGGGTGCTTCAGCAGGTGGATGACGTTGTCCTCGTCGATGTTGAACAGGCTGACCTGGAACAGCGTGTCGAGGTCGTCGGCAAGCCCGAAGTCCAGGAACCAGTCGAAATTGTCCTTCGCGTCGGCGCGGGCCATCTCGCCCACCGACTTGCCGACGAGATGCCGGTGTTCGGGCTTGCCGACCTCGGCGATGAACATGGTGTCCCACTGGTTGGTGAAGCGGTTCGGCACGCCCGGCACCGCGACCTCGTCGCGCAGGCCCTGGCGGAAGGCCGGATCGGCCAAGACCTTCTTGTAATCGTCGGTGCCTTCCGCCTCCATCGCCGGCCGCCAGGCGATCAGCGCCTCCAGCGGGTAGGGGTGGCGCATGGTGAACTCCATGCCCAGCGGGAAGCAGCCGACCTGGCCGATCAGCTCGCGCCCGCGCCCGTTCGCCTCGGCGATCTCGCCGAGCTCGCGGAACACCCGCTCCGGATCGCCCGGATCGATGAACATGGCGGCGATCATCACCGGCCGGCCGTTGTTGGCGGCGATATTCTCGAGCCAGGGAATGGTCGAGCGCGTGCCCTTGGTCAGCATGAAGACGCCGTGCCCGGCCTCGCCCAGCGCCCCGGTCAGCTCCAGCATCTCGTGGTCGTCGGCAAGCCGCGACGGCATCGGCACGCCGCCCTCGCCGTTATGCTGCTCCAGCGTCGAGGTGGCGAAGCCGACGGCGCCGGCGTCCAGCGCCTCGCGCACGATCCGTTTCATCCGCGCCACCTCGTCCGGCGTCGCCGCGCGTTTCGACGCGTCTTCGCCCAGGACGAAGGTCCGCACCGAGGAATGGCCGACGAACGCCGCCACGTTCGGCACCACGCCGCGCCGTGTCAGCGAGTCCATGTAATCGGCATAGCTTTCGAAATCCCATTCGATGCCGGCCCGCATGGCCTCCAGCGACATGCCTTCCACATGCGTCAGGTTGCGCATGGTGATGTCGCGGTCGTCCGGCTTGCAGGGCGCGATGGTGAAGCCGCAATTGCCGATCACCACGGTGGTCACGCCGAGTCCGCTCGACGGCGTCGCGTAAGCGTCCCAGGTGAGCTGCGCGTCGTAATGCGTATGGATGTCGATGATCCCCGGCGCCAGGGTCAGGCCTTGGGCGTCCACGGTCTCGGCCGCCGCGCCCAGATCGTCGCCCTTGGCCCCGATCATCGCGATGCGGCCGTCCTTCACGGCCAGGCCGCCCTCGAAGGCCGGGTTGCCCAGGCCGTCGCAGATCGAGGCGTTGGTGATCACCAGGTCATGCATGTGCATTCCTCCCACTCGTCGTTCGTCGTCACAGCGCGCCGCTGAAATTGTGTATGCTTTTCGCGCCGAGCGCTACTCGGGAGGAGGGAACTGATATGGATGGCTTGACCGGCAAGGTCGCGATCATCACCGGCGGCGCCAAGGGCATCGGCGCGGCAACGGCGCGCGGCCTTGTGGCCGCCGGCGGCCGAGCGCTGATCGCCGATATCGATGTCGAGGCCGGCGCGGCACTGGCGGCCGAGCTCGGTGACGCGGCCGCGTCCGAAACCACCGATGTCACCGACGATGCCGCCATCGCCGCTTGCGTCGGCCGGGCCGAGGCCGCCTTCGGCGGCATCGACGGCCTCGTCAACGGCGCCGTCCTGTTCAAGGACGATGGTCTCGATTCGTCGCGCGAGCGCTGGCTCGCCGGCTTCGACTGCAACATCGTCGGACCGGCGCACATGGTCGAGGCCGCCGCGCCGGCCATGCGCCGGCGCGGCGGCGGGTCGGTGGTGAGCTTCAGCTCGATCGCCGCCAAGTTCGGCCAGCGCGGCCGCGGCGTCTATCCCGCCACCAAGGCCGCGATCCGCCAGCTTACCCGCAACCAGGCCATGCACCATGCGGCCGACCGCATCCGCGTGAACCTGGTTTCGCCGGCCTGGACCTGGACCACGCCGATCATCGATGCCGCCGGCGGCGACCGCGCCAAGGCCGACCGGGTCGCGGCCGACTACCACCCGCTCGGCCGTGTCGCCGACGCCGAGGAGGTGGCGGCCGCCGTGCTGTTCCTGCTGTCCGACAACGCCCGCTTCATCACCGGCATCGACCTGCCTGTCGACGGCGGCTATGCCATCTCCGGCCCCGACCAGGGCACGCCCACGCAATACCGTCTTTCGGAGTAGGGCGCGGATACGGACAAGTCCTGCTAATATTCGCCTCATCCTCAGTCGTCATCCTGGCGAAGGCCAGGATCCACATCCACGGCTGCATTGGATCCTGGCCTTCGCCAGGATGACGATGAAGTCGAAACCGACGGAATACGCCCATGACAGTTGCCGAGAATCTCACGGAAGCCCGTTTCACCGCCGACGATCTGCTGGCGCGCATCGCCACCGTCGAGCGCATCCCGCTGGCCCACCTGCCGACGCCGCTCGATCACTGCCCGCGCTTCACGGCGGCGCTGGGCGGCCCGCGGATCTGGCTCAAGCGGGACGATCTCACGGGTCTCGCCTTCGGCGGCAACAAGACGCGGCAGCTCGAGTTCCTGTTCGCCGACGTCATGGCCAGGGGCGCCGACACCATCGTCGCCGGCGCCTATACGCAGTCGAACTGGTGCCGGCAGATGACGGCGGCGGCCTGCAAGCTGGGCCTGAAGGTCTCGCTGACGCTGCTGCACGGCCAGAAGGGCGGCGTGCTGCAGGGCAACCTGCTGCTCGACCACCTGATGGGCGCCGAGGTCGAGATCGTCGACGAGGACGACATCCAGAATCTGGGCCCGCGGCTGGCCGAGAAGGCCGAGATCCTGGCCGCCGCCGGCGCCAGGCCCTATGTGGTCGCGCCGTTCGACCTGCCGATGCTGTCGCTGTCGGCCGTCGGCTACGTCAACGCCGCGGTCGAGCTCGACGCGCAATGCGCGGCCGCCGGCATCGACCCGACCCATGTCTATACGTCGGGCGCCAACATGACGCCGGCCGGCCTGGCGCTGGGCCTGAAGGCGCTGCGCCCCGCTGCGCGTGTCGTCAACGTCGCGCCGATTTCGTGGGACGAGGAACGCGCCGTCGACATCGCCCGCATCGCCCGGGGCTGCGCCGACCGGCTCGGCCTCGACCTGGCGCTCGCGCCCGACGATATCGACAATCATGACGGCTATATCGGCCCGGGCTACGGCATCGTCACCCCGGAATCCCGCGAGGCGCTGCGCCTGCTGGCCCGGACCGAGGGCGTGTTCCTCGATCCGGTCTATTCGTCCAAGGCCATGGCCGGCCTGATCGACCATATCCGCACCGGCCGCCTGACCAGGGACGACACGGTCGTCTTCCTGCACACCGGCGGCACGCCGGCGCTGTTCGCCTACGCCCACAACCTGCTGGAGGACTAGGTGTGATCTCTCAATAGGTTGCCCATTCGGCCCCGACCGAGGAAGCTGATGTTGCTGACAGGGGGCGTCGCGCTGCTTGCCCGATGCCCCACATCGCGCCGCGCAGCGCTCCTGCCCTGTCGACAGCACGGCGCCGCGCAGACCATGATGGTGGGGGGAAAGGCGGGCTAGCCGCGCCGCCGGCTCAGGCGGCGCTCGTGTTGAGGCCCTGCTCGCGCATCCGGCGGCGGACGTCGCCATAGGCCGGCACGTCGGTCAGCAGCATGTCCCGCATGCCCTCGGCGCGCTCGACGCGGATCGCCACGTCGTCGCCGTCGAACCGGTATTCGACGAAGCCGACGGCCTTCTCGCCGATGCGCGGCTGCAGGTCGTCCGGTAGCACGAACGCCGTCGACGGGCACCAGACATGGTCGATGCCGGCATGCCGCAGCACCCGGTGCTGGTGCACATGGCCGCAGGCGACG
>JANQKO010000489.1 GCA_028281075.1 Alphaproteobacteria bacterium
CCTCGGTCCCGACACGGTGGCGAAATACCTCTTCACCTCGGGCTCGACCGGCATGCCCAAGGGTGTCATCAACACGCACCGCATGATGTGCGCCAACCAGCAGATGGCGCGCCAGGTCGCGCCGCCCGATCCCGACGTGCCGCCGGTCGTGGTCGACTGGCTGCCCTGGAACCACACCTTCGGCGGCAACATGAACCTCAACGGCGTCATGTCGCTGGGCGGCACCATGTATATCGACGCCGGTCGGCCGCTGCCCGGCATGTTCGCGGAATCGCTCGCCAACCTGCGCGAGATCTCGCCGACCTACTACGCCAACGTACCGGCCGGCTTCGCCATGCTGGTGGCCGAGATGGAGCGCGATTCCGCGCTGGCCGGAACCTTCTTCAAGCGCCTGCAGCGTCTCGGCTATGGCGGTGCCGCCCTGCCGCAGGAACTGCACGACCGCATTCAGGACGTCGCCGTCAGGACCTGCGGCGAGCGGGTCCTGTTCTCCACCGGCTGGGGCGCCACCGAGACCGCGCCGACCGTGACCAGCACCTATTTCGAGACCGATCGCGTCGGCCTGCTGGGGCTGCCCTATCCCGGCGCCGAGCTGAAGCTCGTGCCGAACGGGCCGAAGCTGGAGGTGCGCGTGCGTGGCCCCATCGTCACGCCGGGCTATCTGAAGCGCCCCGACCTGACGGCCGCGGCCTTCGACGCGGACGGCTTCTACCGCATCGGCGACGCCGCCCGCTTCGTCGATCCGGAAGACCCGGTCAAGGGCCTGGTCTTCGACGGCCGCGTCGCCGAGGACTTCAAGCTGACCACCGGCACCTGGGTCAATGTCGGGCCGCTGCGCATCGCCGCGCTGAACGCCGCCGCGCCGCTGATCCAGGACGCCGTGGTGACCGGCCATGACCGGGAATTCGTCGGCCTGCTGGCCTGGCCCAACGTCGCCGCCGCCAAGGAGATCTGCACCGATCCGGCCGGCAACGACTCGACCGAGGTGCTGCTCAATGCGCCCGAGGTCCGCGATCATCTCAAGGTCGGGCTCGCGCACCACAACGCCACGCATTCGGGCTCCAGTACGCGCATCGCCCGCGTCCTGCTGCTGGCCGAGCCGCCCAGCGTTGATGCCCACGAGATCACCGACAAGGGCTACATCAACCAGGCCGCCGTGCTGGCCCGCCGCGCCGACCTCGTCGACCGGCTCTATGCCGAGCCACCGGCCGACGATGTCATCGTCGTCGACGCCTGAGGCCGCCGCCATGACCAAGCCAGCCTTCGCTCCGATCGACTTCGCGACGCCGGCCGTCGATATCGCGCGCCGCGCCGACGGCAGCATGATCCTGACCAACCCGGAACCACTCGCCGACTATCCCCGCCACACGGGCGAACTGCTGCGGCGCTGGGCCGAGACCGCGCCGGGCCGCACCTTTCTCGCCGAGCGCGCCGGCGACGACTGGCGCCGGCTGAGCTATGCCGAGGCGCTGGCGCAGGCCGAGGCCGTCGCCCAGGGCCTGCTCGATCTCGGCCTGGGGCCGGATCGGCCGCTGATGATCCTCTCCGGCAACAGCATCAACCAGGCGCTGGTGACGTTGGGCGCCATGCTGGCGGGCATACCCGTGGCGCCGGTCTCGCCGGCCTATTCGCTGATGAGCAGCGACTACGCCAAGGTGCGCCATATCTTCGAGCTGCTGTCGCCCGGCCTGATCTATGTCGAGCGCGGGTCCATGTTCGGACAGGTGCTGGCCAGCCTGCCACTCGACGGCGTCGCCGTCGTGGCCGCCGCCGATCCGCCGGTGGGCCTGGACGCTATCGCCCTCGACATGCTGCTGGCATCGACGCCCGGGCGGTCGCTGGCCGCCGTCGAGGCCGGCATCGATCCCGACGATACCGCCAAGATCCTGTTCACCTCGGGTTCCACCGGCATGCCGAAGGGTGTCGTCAACACCCACCGCATGATGTGGGCGAACCAGCAGCAGGGCGTCCAGGTCTGGCCGTTCTACCTGGCACAGCCGCCGGTGATGGTCGACTGGCTGCCCTGGAACCACACCTTCGGCAGCAACTTCAACTTCAACCACGTGCTCTATCTCGGCGGCACCATGTATCTCGACGCCGGCAAGCCGACGCCGGACCTGATCGCCCAGACCGTGCGCAATCTGGCCGCGATCTCGCCCACCGAATACTGCAACGTGCCGATCGGGTTCAGCATGCTGCTGGACCATCTGGAGCGCGACGCCGGCCTGCGCGCCACCTTCTACAAGCGCCTGAAGCTGATCTTCTATGCCGGCTCGGCCCTGCCGCAGGACCTGTGGGAGCGGCTGGACGCCGTGGCGATCGCGGCCACCGGCAAGCGCGTGCCGATGATCTCGGCCTGGGGCTCGACCGAGACGGCGCCGCTGGCCACCGCCGTGCACTGGCGGATCGAGAGCGCCGGCGCCATCGGCCTGCCGGTGCCCGGCGTCGAGCTGAAGCTGCTGCCGAACGGCGACAAGCTGGAGATGCGGGTGCGCGGGCCGAACGTCATGCCGGGCTATCTCAACCGACCCGACCTCACGGCCGATGCCTTCGACGACGGGGGCTTCTACAAGATCGGCGATGCCGGCCGCTTCGTCGACCCCGACGATCCGGTCAAGGGCCTGGTTTTCGACGGCCGCGTGACCGAGGACTTCAAGCTGATCACCGGCACCTGGGTCCATGTTGGTGGAATCCGCGTGGCCGCGCTCGCCGCGGCCACGCCGGTGCTGCAGGACGCCGTCGTCGCCGGCCACGACCGCGACCGTATCGGCCTCCTGGCCTGGCCCAACGTGAACGCCTGTAAGGAGATCTGCGCCGATCCGGCTGCACACGCCTCCGTCGCGGCGCTGATCCGGTCGCCGGCGGTCATCGAGCACCTGCGCCGCGGCCTTGCCGCCTACAACACCGCGCATCCCGGTTCCAGCACCCGCGTCGCCCGCGTCCTGCTGATGGCCGAGCCGCCCGACATCGACGCCAACGAGATCACCGACAAGGGTTATATCAACCAGCGCGCGACGTTGGAGCGCCGTGCCGCCCTTGTTGGGCGACTGTTTGCCGACCCGGTGCCCGAAGACGTGATCGAGATTTGAGTAATGCTATATAGATCTATGATTGTGTAAGGAATTGTTAGCACTCGCACGGCAGGCTGGCGCCCGCGGTCGGCGGGTCGGCTGATGCCCATGGGTCAGTGGCCGGCCTCGACGGCCGTGGGTATCACATGGGGGATCGGCATGAATGCGGGACCGGCTGGTGAACTGAATGCCCTGGAAGGCGAGATTCTCGCGCGCGGCAGCATCGTCGCCGAGGATGTGCTGCGCCTGCGCCGGACCGTCTATGCGGGCGACGGCGAGATCCACCAGCCCGAGGCCGAGCTGCTGTTCCGGTTGAACGATGCCACGGCCGGCAACGATCCGGTCTGGGACGGGTTCTTCGTCGAGGCGCTGACCGACTTCTTCTTCTGGAAGGAGGGGGCGGACAGCGTGCTGGACGAGGCCACGGCGGCGCTCCTGATGGACCGGGTCGGCGCCGACGGCAGGATCCTGGAACCGACCGAGCTGAAGCTGCTGCTGAACGTCACCTTCCGCAGCAACGGGGCACCCGACGATTTCCGGCGGTTCGTCATGACGGCGGTGCGCGAAAGCGTGCTCGTCAGCGCCACCTCGCTGTTCGGTCGCGGCGACCGCGTGCCGGGCGCCATCGACGCCGACGATGTCGAGGCGATCCGCCGGCTGATCTACGGCACCGCGGGCGAGGCCGGCATGGCCATCGGCCGGGCCGAGGCGAATTTCCTGTTCGACCTGAACGACGCCACGGCCGAGGCCGACAATGTCTGGGAATGGCGCGAGCTGTTCGTCAAGGCTATCGCCAAGCACCTGCTCTATGCCGGCGAGTCGCCGACCGAGGTCGACGGCGCCGAGGCGCGCTGGCTGATCGGTCATATCGGCGGCGACGGCGTCGACGACGCCAACATCCGCGAGCTGCTGGCCTACCTGAAGCAGGAAGCCGAGGCCATCGCCCCGGCGCTGGCCGAGGTCTGCGCGCGGGCCGGCATCTAGGCGGGCCGATCACCGGCCCGCCGCCGCTGATGATATCGGCGACAGGCACGATCTACAGAAGCACCCCTCTCTGTCATTCGTTTAAAAAGAGACGAAATTCATATCGACTCGCCGTATAGGTTTGCTAATCTAGTTTTTTACGCAACAGGGGCGGGTTCAGTGGGATGTCGCATCCCCTGACACGTGTGCCGGACCCGGTAGGGAAATGGGGACGGGTCTGGGCAACACTGATCACGGCGGTTCTCGCCGTCTCGGCGGCCAGGATCGAGGCCGCGTCGCCCGACGCCATCGACTATGGGCGCTACCGCGCGCTGGTCGTCGGCATCAACGATTATGCGCACCTGCCGAAGCTGGTCACGGCCGTGAACGACGCCAGCGCCATGCACGACGTGCTGCGCAACCGCTACGGCTTCGATTCCACGCTGCTGTTGAACCCGAAGCGCTACGATCTGATCCGCGCGCTCGACCGGATGCGGGCCGAGCTCACCGAGAACGACAATCTGCTGATCTATTATGCCGGCCACGGCTTCCTCGATCCGCAGACCGATGACGGCTTCTGGATGCCGGTCGATGCCGAGGAGAGCAGCACCGCCAACTGGATCGCGGTCGCCGACGTGACCCGGGCGCTCAAGGGCATGACCGCCAAGCATGTCCTGGTCATCGCCGATTCCTGCTACTCCGGCACGCTGACCCGCAACGTGCCGATCGTGGTCAAGACGGGCAGCGAACGGCTGGCGGAACTGAAGCGCCTGAACCGGAAGCGGGCCCGCAAGGCCATGACCTCGGGCGGGCTGGAACCGGTGATGGACGGCGGCGGCGACGGCCATTCGGTGTTTACCCGGGCGCTGCTGGAGAGCCTGCGGGACAATGACGATGTGCTCGACGGTTATCAGCTCTACGCCCAGCTACGCCGCTCGGTCGTCGTCAACGCCCAGCAGACGCCGGAGTATTCCGATATCCGCTTCGCCGGCGACGAGGGCGGCGAGTTCCTGTTCGTGCCGGTCGGCCTGCCGGCGCCCATCGCGGCGACAACGGCGGCCGGACCAGGCCCGGCGCGACCGGCCGCCACCACGGGGCCGAACCAGGCGGCCATGGACCTGGCGTTCTGGCAGTCGATTCAGAACAGCGACCGGCCGGCCGATTTCGAGGCCTATCTGCGACAGTTCCCCGACGGCACCTTCGCGGCCCTGGCCCGCAACCGCATGACCGCGTTGCAGGCGCCCAAGGCGGCGGATCCGACGCCGCCGGCGCCGCAGCAGCAGGCGGCGCTGACACCGCCCACGGCCCAGCCGCCGACGCCGACTCCGGAGCCGGAAGCCGTCGCGGTCGACACGCTCGACGATACCTACGTCACCGTGAAGAACGCGAACGTCCGTGGCGAGCCTGACAGCAAGGCGGAGAAGCTGACGACCCTGCCCATGGGCACCGGTGTCGACGTCACCGGCAAGGTGAAGGGCAGGGACTGGTACCGTGTCGCGCTTGCCGACGGGCGGACCGGCTATATCTATGCGCCCCTGTTGACCGAGGCCGGCGACGGCTGGCGGCAGGCCATGGTTTCGGGCAGCGGCATGCGTGCCGTGCCGGGCCCTGGTCAGCGTGTCTTCCGTATCCAGCCCGTGATCCATGACGGCCGGCCGCTTCGTGTCGCCGTCGACATTCTGCGCGCCGGCCTGTCCGGCCTGCCCAACAGCTTCGTCGTCGCCGGTGGCCGGGGCCGGGCCGGTCCCGGCGACACCGTTGTCTCGGCGCTCATATCGCGGCTCGATGTCACCCGGGAGCGGAACCCCGAATACACCGGTGCCGTGGTGTTCAGGTCTCTGTTCGGCAAGCTCGGTCAGACCATAACCGCGAACGTGCCGGAATTTTTTTCGATCTACCGTGCGGACGTCGCGGTCCGCGCGCACGATCTTGCCAGCGGCACGGTCATCAGCGAGACCGCCAACGCCGAGATCAAGCTCGAGACCAATTTCCCGACCCGTGACGGCATCGATCTGGCGTTGCAGAAGGCGTTGACCGAAGCCGTCCAGCGCCTCACCACCCAGATCGGCTTTCAGCGTTAGCGTCCCGAAACGGCAACCGATGGCGCATCCTTCGAGACGCGGCGTTGCCGCTCCTCAGGATGAGGTGGGGAAACCGATATCAGGACAGACCTCGGTCTGACGAGATCCCGCTGCGGCCGTGGGATGAGGCCGGCTCGGATATTAATTCCCCACCTCATCCTGAGAGCCTGTGAAGAAATTGCACCGAGCTCCCCAAGTTTGTCATCCTGGCGGAGGCCAGGATCCATTTTTTATTGTTTTTCAGCAGGTTGCGATGC
>JANQKO010000498.1 GCA_028281075.1 Alphaproteobacteria bacterium
CACGTTGCGCACGACGTTCTGCAACTGTCGCACGTTTCCGGGCCAGTCGTAGGCCAACAACTGAGCCTCGGCCTCGGCCGTGAAGGTGCGGAAGCGCCGGCCTTCCTCGCTGGCGTAAGCCGCCAGGAAGGCGCGGGCGACCTCCACCACGTCGTTGCCGCGCTCGCGCAGGGGCGGCATGTAGATCGGGATCACGTGCAACCGGTAATAGAGATCCTCGCGGAACTCGCCGGCCTCGACGGCCTTCAAAGGATCGCGGTTGGTGGCGCAGATGAAGCGGACATCGACTTTCTCGGTCTTGTTGCCGCCGACCTTCAGGAAGCTGCCGGTCTGGATGAAGCGCAGCAGCTTGCTCTGCAGGTTGATGTCCATGTCGCAGATCTCGTCGAGGAACAGCGTGCCACCGTCGGCCCGCGCGGCCGCGCCCTCGCGGTCCTCCAGCGCGCCGGTGAAGGCGCCCTTGACGTGGCCGAAGATCTCGCTCTCGATCAGGTCCTTCGGAATGGCGGCGCAGTTGATGGCGACGAAGGCCGCGTTCTTGCGCGGGCTGCGTTCGTGCACGGCCTCGGCGCAGACTTCCTTGCCGGTGCCGCTTTCACCGGTGATGAACACCGTCGCGCGGCTGCTGGCGGCGCCGTCGATGATCCGGTAGACGGCCTGCATCGCCAGCGACGAGCCGATGAAGCCGCCATACTGCCGGCGGACGATGTCTTCCTCGTAGGTCTCGACGATGCGGGTCAGCCGCTGCCGTTCGAGCGCGTTGCGCAGCGTGAAGATCAGGCGTTCGGCGTTGAACGGCTTGACCAGGAAATCGAACGCGCCGCCGCGCATGGCGTCGACGGCGACGTTGATCGAGCCGTGGGCGGTGATCACGACCACGGCGGTCGACAGCCCGTTGTCCCGCACGTGACGCAGGATGTCCATGCCGTCCATGTCCGGCAGCTTCAGGTCCAGCAGCAGTACCGGCGGCGCCTTCTCGCCCAGCACCGCCAGCGCGTCCTTGCCGGTGTCGGCATGCACCACGTCGAACGGCTGGTCACGCAGATATTCCAGATAGACGCGGGCCAGTGACGGGCTGTCTTCGACCAGCAGGACCGACGTCCGCGCGCCGTTGTCGGCGGCGACGTCGGAGACGCCTCTGTCATGGATCTCGGCGGCTGGTTGCTCGGCGTTCGGCGGCACGGTTCCTCCCGTCGGCGTCGCCGCAGGTTAACATAGTTATGGCCCCGGCGTCGCCGATGGGGAATCCGCTTATATGCGAATCTGTGGGGTCGGAAACAACCCGTCGCCGGGCCGGAACGGCGCCGGGCGGGGGGCGGCGGCGGGCGGACGGCCCGGGTCCCGGGTGATCGGCCCGCGTGCCGGCCGCCGGGACCGCTGGCGGCCCGAAACCTGCGTTCTGCCTTGCCCTGCGGCGTTTGGCCGGCCGCCGGCATGGCGTTCGCGCCGGCGTCGCGGCCGCCGCGCCGGGCGCCGACGCGGGCCCGATATTGACAGGCCAAAGGCAAGTTCCTAGCCTCGATCAACGTGTTGGGGCGTCTGCTGACAGGTGGGGCTCTTCCAACAGGGTTCGGCGATCCGCGGCCAAGTGGCCACGGTCGTGCAGCCGGCGCCCCCGGGGGCCGGGATCTGTGAGGAGGGGGGAGGTGACCGACCATTTCACGATCGCCGTGATCGGGTCAGGGCCCGCGGGCTTGAGTACGGCTGGTCGGGCGGCCGAGGCGGGACTGTCGCACGTTCTCTACGAGCGCACGGACCACGCGTCCGACACCATCTACAAGTACCAGAAGGGCAAGTATGTCATGGCGACGCCGGACATCCTGCCGCTTCGCAGCCCGTTCGATTTCGAGGCCGACGTGCGCGAGAACGTGCTCGGCACCTGGGACCGCCAGCTCGAGGAGTATGGCGTCAACATCGTCTACGACATCGAGGTCACCGGCATCAGTGGCAGCAAGGGCAGCTTCGAGATTTCGCTGTCGAACGGCACCAAGGCCACGGCCGAGCACGTCGTCCTGTCGATCGGCCTGCAGGGCAACCTCAGGCGGCTGGAGGTGCCGGGCGCGGCCGAGGCGACCCACGTGCAGTACCAGCTCGACGATCCGGACGAATACGAGGACGAGACCATCGTCGTCATCGGCGCCGGCGACGCGGCGATCGAGAACGCGGTCGCGCTGGCGAAACAGAACAACGTCATCATCGTCAACCGGCGCGACGAGTTCGCCCGCGCCAAGCAGGGCAATCTGATCCTGATCACCCAGGCCATCGAGCAGGGCGACATCCAGTGCTATTACAGCGCCTCGCCGGTCTCGGTCGCGCCGAAGTCGATCACGCTGCGCACGCCGGACGGCGACGCCGAGGTCGCCTGCGACCGCATCATCGCCCGGCTGGGCGCGATCCCGCCGCGCAAGTTCGTCGAATCCTGCGGCATCGAGTTTCCGAACGACAACCCGGCCTCCCTGCCGGAAGTGTCGAAGCATTATGAATCGAACGTTCCCGGCCTCTATGTCATCGGCGCGCTGGGCGGCTTCCCGCTGATCAAGCAGGCCATGAACCAGGGCTACGAGGTCGTCGAGTTCATTCAGGGCAATACCGACCTGAAACCGGCCGACGAGCCGCTGCTGGAAGAGAAGCTGACGCACCTGCCGGGCGTCGGCGTCGACGACTTCCTGGCCTCGGTGCGCGAGAACGTGCCGTTGTTCGCCGAGCTCAACCCGCTGCTGCTACGCGAGCTGATGCTGGACAGCGAGGTGCACCGGCCCAAGGCCGGCGAGGTGATCTTCGAGCGCAACGACTATACCAACAGCTTCTTCACCATCGTCGACGGCGAGGTCGACATCCAGGTCGACGCCGAGGACCCGAGCCAGGTGGTGACGCTGAAGCGCGGCGAGTTCTTCGGCGAGATGGGCTTGATCTCGGGCCGTCGGCGGGCGGCGACGGTGGTGGCGCGCAGCGAATGCACGCTGTTCGAAAGCAACCGCCGGACCATGATCAAGCTGGTCAACTCGGTCGAGGAAGTGAAGCGGGTGCTCGACCAGACCGCGATCGTGCGCCAGATCCAGACCTATCTGGCGCCCGACCTGTCGACCGGCGACCTGGCTGATGTCGTGGCCTCGGCCTCGCTGCACAGCCTGAAGGAGGGCGAGCAGCTTTTCCAGGAGGGCGAGACCGGCGACGCCGTGCACCTGATCCGGCGCGGCTCGGTGACGATCTCGCGCCGCATCGGCGGACGCGAGATCGTGCTGTCCTATGTCGCCGCCGGTAATTACGTCGGCGAGATGGCGCTGCTGTCCGACGCGCCGCGGTCGGCGACGGTGCGCGCGGCGATCAACGGCACCGAGACCATCCGGATCGAGGGCGAGGCCTTCAAGACGCTGATGGGCCGGGCGCCGGAGCTGCGCGCCGAGATCGAGCAGAAGTTCCGCGAGCGGATCGCCGACAACGAGCGCATGGCGAGCGCGCCCGAGGCCGGCAACATCATCCAGTTCCTCGCCGACGCCCTGCTCGACCAGGAACTGGATGATGCTGCCGGCTTCTGGCGCGCTCGCCATGCGTTCGTTGTCG